>DAOTWU010000354.1:0-11794 GCA_034435735.1 Anaerolineae bacterium
CCCCCCAGTTGGCGCAAGACGCTTGCCCGTTACAAAAGCCAATATCCCCGACCATGCTATTATTGGTCTGGGTGTACCATCGCTATATTTAGGCTGCCACGTGATTATTGGGGCTTCACGCCCTTCTGCTGCTGCCCACTGTGCTTTACGTCGTGCAGGTAGATAATCGGCCAGTAAATTCACCAAAATGCCCGCAGGCCAACCAATGAGAACGGCTAAAAATATATGAATCAACACAGTTATTCTCCAATGTACTTATCTCCCCGGTGGCATTGTTAATGGGGGAGGTGGTGGCAATAAGTTGAACGAGATAACCAATACCAATAATACAGCAACTAAAGCCGCTAAGATAATTGCAGTTTTTTGTGCGCGTGACAGTTCCTTATCTTCTGAATAAAACGCAGGCTTTTCTCCAATATGAAGCTCTACAGGCGTCACAGCCCCATAATGAATGTGCCATGCCGCTATTTTCGCTTTAGCCTGTTTTAGGCCAATGATGATATAAGGCGTATCGGGATATTGTGCTTCCATAATGTCGGTCGTAGAGGGGATGGGGGGAGCGCTTGGGTGTGAATGATACAAACCCACCAGATCTAAACCGCGCGATTGACCATTCATAATTGCCTGCACCAATCCTTGAGGTTCTATGGCATAGTGCGTTTTTGGGGTAGGGGATATATTTTTTAGAGTGATAACCTCTTTCACCTCCTCCCCCACGCCTAACAAAACCCCGCACGCTTCATTTGGTGCTTCTTGTTGTGCATGAGTGATTAATGCTGAGAAATGCTCATGTTTGAGCCAAAGCTGCATTAGCCGAAGCCTTTCTCTGCTGATATGTCTGCAGAGTATAACTTATTCAGCTTAAGCCTCAAGCCCTGTTATATATGTGGCTAAATCTAGCTAATGCAGCCTATAAAACGCTGTTTATGGGGTATCTGCTTGCGGGATAGTGAATGCCACCATTTGATGGTCTTGTGGTGGATTGCGTGTTTCATAAAATAGTTCTGCCGTAAGGTTATACACCCCTGCTGGGTCATCTTGCCCCCGTATATGCATCGTGAATTCCATTTTGGGGTGCATCGTGCCGATAATGTTGAGTTCGCCCACAATATGGTCATTTTCATCATGCGCCACCAAAAGCAAGTTGGGACGCTCAGAAAACGGCGTAACATCAACTTCAATGAAGATGCGGTAACGGTCTGGATAGGGGGTGACTTCAAGCCGTTCAATCTTGACTTTTTCGCGAGGGGCTAAACGGCCATTCACTTCGTTGTTGTCAAAAAAATGAACGTTCATTTTTTGTGTCCCTTTGTTGATAAGTTGATGGTCGCTTATATTTCAGATTGTAACGCACGTAGCGCTTGCATTGCATTATCAAAATGTTTGTCTTCTATAACGATATGGTCGCGGCTATAGGCTGCATAAGGCAAAATACTCACCCCCGCTTCAGCTAGTTTTTGGCTTAGTCGCGCCATAAAACCGACCATCTCCATCGGCAATTCTATATCCACCGTAATTAGGCGATAGCGCTTGTTTTCACCTTGATAATCCCGCAGCCGCCCTTTGAAGTCTTCAAGCGCCTCTTCTGGTATCAACAGACTGACTTCATCTTTATCTACAATCAGCGCGCAAAATGGTTCGCTGATTTCTGCTACCACTCCAGCCGCTGCTGTAATAGCTCTGGACGGTAACTTGAGAAAAACATAAAGCTGGTCGTCACTGTAAAATGTTGCTTGTTTCAGTGCCTCTTCTACAGTCATGCTCATGTGCTATTGCCTCTTATTCATCAAATTGGTAAGTGGCTTCAGCATAATAGCGAATACTACGTTTTGCCAGCTTCTCTTGTATCCACAATTGCAGCGCGTTATTTTTCTCACTGAGCGACATTTGTGTGTCGCGCAATGCTTGTAAGGGATAATTCACTCTTAATGCGCGCCCATGAATAATATGGCGGCTAATACCTGCTGGCAAATAAGCACGGTATCGTGCCGCAGCGATAATATCGGATGGCTGGTATTCCGGGAAAACCGCTAGCGCAATGGCTTTGGGGTACAAATCCCACACTTCTTCTGGTTCATTAATTGCGGTGCGGTTCAACCGTGCATTTTGCTGGTATATTTTGACAATCTTGCGCAGAGCCGCATTTTTCTCATGAGTATTGCCAACAGCTGCCTTAATTGCCAGAATATGCCCATCTCTCAAGATAAAATGCATAATCGCTTCGGTATCTTGCCCGTCTTCAATGTCTATATCATGAATTTGGCTCAAGTGCGTCAACAGCGCATCGGCATCCCACTCACTGATAACATGCCGCCACGTATCCAGTTCCACATAGCCGCTTTCATAAGATGTGACCTGTACTAAAATATGCGGGTATTCTAATCTGGCGAGCGAATGGCAGCGATTAGCACCATCAAGGACTACATATTGATTTTCCCCCATTGGCGCGACCAAGGGTGGGTTAATCATGACTGTTTCATTACGTAAACGCTCTACCAATGGGTCAGAGCGTTGGTTATCGTGCTCCTCATGGGCTTGCACGCTTTCTATCGGTACAATACGTAAATCTGGCGGTGGCGCATTACGGTGTGCGGATTGCATTGTCAATCTGCCTCTTTTGTTGATACCGGTATTGCGTTATAGAGTAGCATGAACGGTGATAACCTATCAATCATTGTTTATTCTGCTGATTATTCTTTGTATGCTTTGCACACATTTCAGGAGTGAAAATAATGGGCGCAAATGAACAAGGCGCAAATGTAACGTCAGGCCGTTGGCTCACCATTCCTCGCACTCTCTGCTTTATTTTCAATGGCGATGATGTTTTGTTGATGAAGAGAAGCCCCCATCGCCGCGTTTTTCCTAATTGCTATAACGGTGTTGGTGGGCATATTGAACGAGACGAAGACCCCTACACAGGCGCATTAAGAGAAATTCGTGAAGAAACAAATTTGGATGTAAAAAATTTGCGTTTGCGGGCTATCCACAATATTGATGCTGGCTATGAAACAGGGATTTTGCTATTTGTATTTACAGCTGAGGCCACGAGCCGAGAATTTCATCATGAGGGCGATGAAGGTACATTACACTGGATAGCTCGTCGTAAGATTTTGGATTTAGAGTTGGTAGAAGATTTACCTTACATTCTGCCGCGTATTTTCGCTATGCCTGACAATGCACCACCGTATTTTGCACATGTGAGCTATGATGCTAACGACCAAATCCAAATATCTTTTCAAGGAGGCTAATTCACCATGACAATTTGTGCGCCCACCATCATGCAACCGCTCCCGATTCGCTGGCCATTACGTTTGTATATGCTGGTGAATCGTATACGGTTTGATGAGGCGCTCAATTGTGCAGGGTATTCGTCTTCAGAGGTATCCGAACATATTGCGACTTATCTTAAACAAGTGATCAATCGTTTACAGGGAGAGGGGATTGATGTTAAAACAGGCCGCATCAATTATGCGCATCTAGCCAGCAGCCCCACATTTTCCGAGTATGAACGCCTTACTCATGCTTTACAGCGATTTAACCCATCGACTTTGTCCTCTTTAGAAGAACGCCTTGCATTCTGGATTAATCTCTATAACACGTTAACCATTCATGCGGTTATCGCTTATGGCATTCGCCGTCGCATTACCGAAATTCGCGGCATTTTTGACCGCGCTGCCTATATCATCGGTGGCTTACGCTTCAGCCTTAATGACATTGAACATGGCATTTTGCGGGCTAATGCTGGTCATCCTGCGTTTCCAGGCCCCCAATTTTCTCGCCACGACCCGCGTTATAAACTCGTTTTATCTCATCTAGACCCACGCATTCATTTTACACTTGTCTGTGCTTCTGTATCGTGCCCGCCTATAGGCGTTTATCAAACAGAAAATATTGACCAGCAATTAACTGTTGCTGCGCATAATTTCCTCACACATGGGGGCTTAAAACTCGATAAAGAAACAATGACAGTCTCCCTATCTCGCTTATTTTCATGGTATGCTTCGGACTTCGGTGGTAGTTTGCTAGGATATCGCAAACAGGGTAATCTTCTACGTGGCATTGCACCTTTTATACCAAACCCTGATGAGCGCGAGTTTATCCTGCAACATGCAGACCGCCTCAAAGTACGGTTTCAGAAATACAATTGGTCACTGAATGTCTGAGAGCACAATACCTGAAGAAGTAACACCACAACCGCATCCCTCTCGCTTACCGCGCAATCCTTTTGCGCGTTTAGGGTGCATTCTCTTGCTGATTTTGTGGTTTGCCCTGCTATCAACCCCTTGCATTATTGGTTTTCTGGTTATTCAAGGGCAGGGCGAAATTCGCATACCGCAAGGCGATGCCCCAGAGCAAATGTTGCGGGTTTGGTTTATCAGCGAAGCGAGCCAACGCGGTATTGGTATTTCTAGTGCCAATGCTTTTTACGCAGATGAAAATGCTGTTTGTGTAGAAACAACCGTTTCATATGTGCTCTGGTATGGGGAAGGTGAACCAGCTACTTATTGCGAATGCTATACCCGCAACGCCCCTACTGATTCATGGGCGCTTATTCAAACAAATACTGGCACTTGCGACGCACAATAGGAGTTTACATTGACAACCACAGTTGCTTTATTTGATATTGCAGGAACGATTATTTCAGTAAATCCATGGGTTTTTATTCTTACGCAACCAGAAATTGACCAGAGTAAAGTGCGTTGGGAAAAAATTCGCTTTATCCCTACTTATTATGGCAATAAACTCGGCCTCGTTAGCGATGTAACTTTTCGCCATCATTGGATTGTTGGTATGGCGCGTCTTTTCAAGGGCTGGAAACGAGCATCCGTTCAAAAAGTTTTTGATCGCATCGTCAATCAAGAGCTGGCAGATACCTACTACCCCAAGATTTTAGACCGCGTTGCATATCATAAGCAACAAGGGCATTTGGTTATTCTCGTATCTGGCATGTTCGATATGCTTGTCCAGACCTTTGCCGAACGTGTTGGAGCAGATATAGGTTTGGGAACAGAACTTGCTTTTAATAGTGATGTTTGCGCTGGTAAAATTACGGGGCCATCATTTATGGGAGCGCGCAAGGTTGATGCTGTTAATCGAGCATTAGCTGCTCGCCAAATTGAACCTGATTTTGCGCAAAGTTATGCTTATGCCGATAGCTTCTCTGATATTCCCCTTTTGGCTTCGGTTGGACATCCTGTCGCCACTTACCCAGAGCAAAAATTGCGAACCCATGCCGAAAATCAAGGTTGGGATATACTAGATGGGGACATGTCTTAGGGCGTGCTCCTTTTTAATCGCTTTCTTGCAATGGCGAAGAGGTAGGGCATGGACTTCCTACAAAATTTTGATTTGAACTCGGCTTTAGGCATCGTATTATTATGTGGCGGTTTGTGTGTTGTGGGCGTTGTCCTTATGATCGCCCTACAATTCATCAGCGGCACATTGGGGTTTTTGCTGGGCTTTTTCGAATTATTTATAGAAATTCTCGCCGCTGGCCCCATCGCGTGGTGTGGCTGCTTACTTATGCTTTTCGCGTGCGCTATCTGCGGCTTAATGATTTATTCTTTAGTGACCGTTTGCGGCACACCTGACCAAGTGATGATTTGCCGCTTTTTCGGCTATTAGGCATTAAGCGGGACTAGGCGCTGTTCCTAATGCGGGATTGTCACTATCTGCTCCTTGTTGGGATGATGCCTCTTCATCCTCAGTAGATGGTGCTTTATCGGTGATTGAGACATTTTTGGCTTTCGCCTCGCCAGTGACAACCGCCAAAAATTCGTCTTCTTCCAGCGTTTCCACTTCAAGCAACCGCTTGGCAACTGCATCTAATAAGTGACGGTTCTGTTTTAATATCTCCCGCGCCCTCTCGTAAGCTTCCCCAACGATACGACGCACCTCTGTATCAATTTCTTCTGCAACCGCCTCGCTGTAATCGCGTTGTTCGCCGATTTCCCGCCCAAGAAAAACCATCTCCTCCTTTTGCCCGAACATCATCGGCCCCAATTTATCACTCATCCCAAATCGGGTAACCATTGCCCGCGCCAGTTTTGTCACGCGCTCTAAGTCACTGGCCGCGCCTGTCGTCACTTCATTGAAGATGATTTCTTCGGCAGCGCGCCCGCCTAACGCGATTACAATCTGGTCTAATAGTCGCGAACGGCTGGTATACCAAATGTCTTCTTCTGGCAAGAATAGGGTAGAGCCACCGCTCATCCCGCGAGGGATAATTGTCACTTTTCGCACAGGGTCACCATATGGCAAAAGGTGGCCAAGAATAGCATGCCCTGCTTCATGATATGCCGTAATTCGCCGTTCTTCTTCGCTAATAACGCGGCTTTTACGTTCTGGCCCTAAGACTACGCGCTCAATTGCTGTCTGTAAATCTTGTAACCCGATGGTCTTCTTGTTTTTGCGTGCTGCTAATAAGGCCGCTTCATTCACCATATTTTCAATATCTGCCCCGACAAATCCGGGCGTTGCTCTTGCTAAAGTCGCTACATCCACATCCGCCGCTATGGGTTTGCCGCGTAAGTGCACCCGCAAAATAGCCTCTCGCCCTTTAACATCGGGTTGGTCAATGATAACTTGGCGGTCAAAGCGACCAGGCCTTAGGAGTGCTGGGTCAAGAATATCTGGACGATTGGTTGCGGCCAACACAATGACATTGGTATCCGTGTCAAACCCGTCCATTTCCACTAAAATTTGATTTAGTGTTTGTTCACGTTCATCATGGCTACCGCCTAAGCCTGCGCCTCTGTGCCGCCCTACGGCATCTATTTCATCGATGAATATAATGCACGGGCTATTCCGTTTCGCTTGATCAAATAAATCCCGCACACGGCTCGCACCAACACCGACGAACATTTCCACAAATTCAGAACCACTAATACTAAAAAATGGCACGCCAGCTTCCCCAGCTACGGCTTTCGCTAGCAATGTTTTGCCAGTACCAGGGCGACCGACGAGCAACACCCCTTTAGGGATACGTGCGCCCAGTTGTAAAAATTTTTCCGGCTGGCGCAAAAATTCTACAATCTCTTGTAGCTCAGTTTTCGCTTCATCAACACCCGCCACATCTTCAAATCTCACTTTAGGGCTATCGGCATTAAATAAACGCGCGCGGCTTTTACCAAAAGACATGGCTTGGTTATTTGCCCCTTGCGATTGCCGCATTAAAAAGAATATAAGCCCGCCAATCAGCAAAATGGGCAGGAGGGTGGTGAGCAGGTTAAATCCCCCGCCGCCAAATTCTTGCGTTTCTTCAAATTCCCAATCAATTTTGCTTAACTCTGTAGTGGTGACACCTAATTGTAGAAGCTGTTCCTGTGCCGTGGATTCTGGGCTTTTTCGGCTGATGCCAGTGCTATTATCGCTAAAGGTTATTGTCAGCTCATCTCCAGATACTTGCACACGAGTTACATCGCCAGCCTTAACTCGCTCTACTAATTCGGTAAAGTTCAAGGTTTTTTGAGACCGGTTGTTGTTGCTTGCAAATACCAATAAAAGTACTATAGCTATGCCAATAACGAGGTAGAGCAGTGTATTACGAGACTCTGGTCTATTCACGTATGTCCTCCACAGTGAGAACTGTTGCCAGGAGATGAAGCTTTCTTTGATTATACAACTTGGTTCAATGGCCTTCTACTTTGTTTTTTAATAAAAATGGCCTGTAAAATACTTTGCATGGCTAAATATTTTAACGTATAATAAGCGACAACCCGGCTAATAATATGGAGGAGCAGTGCTATGGCTGTTTCAACTGCCGTTCAAGGTAATGTTGCAGCGAGTTCAAGTAAAACTTTTTGGTTAAGAGACCGTCGTTGGGACCTCATGTTTATCACCTTAAGCGTGCTTGTTGTCCCGCTTCCCTATGTTTTTTATCTTCTAGGGCGTGACCTCTTCGGGTTAGATGATGACGTTAGCCGTAATCTCGTTAATGCATTTGTTGCGATTGCTGTTGGTGGTCCACACATGATGTCCACATTCTTGCGGACAGGCTTAGATGAAAAGTTCAAGCGGCGCTATCCAACATTGATTCGCTCGTCTATCATCATCCCAATCATTGTTATCTCGCTGGCATTTCTGAACCTGAGCTTATTGCTCACAGTCTTCTTTTTCTGGGCATCCATCCATGTTTTACATCAAGCCGTTTACATTGTAGAGCTTTACCGCCACAAAGAAGAAAAGTTCATTCGCAAGCCCAGTGCAGTTAGCCCATGGGCGCGCATCATCGATTATGCCGTCATTTTGACCTGCCTTTTCCCCATCGCTTCTTACAAAATAGTCAACGGTACTTTCTTCATTGGTGTTAACGATTTAGGGCGCGCCATTCCTGACTTTGTCGAAACGCCAGAAGCGCCATGGTTTTTCTATCTGATGACTAGCCTGTTCGCCATAGCCGCCACCGCTTTCATCGTGAAAACGGTTTGGGAATATCGCAACGGCATCATCAACTGGCCTAAAACGCTGTTCATCTCTTTCACGGTTGTGGTTGCTTTCTTCGCGCCAGCGTTGCCAAACCTGGATACTGCATTTCAGGGGATGAACACATGGCACTCATTCCAATATCTAGCCATTACTTTCTACATCATTAAAATCCGCCAGCATTACGGCAATCTAGATGAGGAAGCGCCTCTTGTTGCGCGCTTCAGCCGCAAAACGGAAAATGCTCGCGGTCTTTATACCTTTAGTGCCATGCTGTTGGTTGGCTCTTTGCTCATCTTCGTGTTAGTGTATGTGCTGGCTGGTGTGGTTGACCCGAATATTGATGGCAACCGCCATTTTGATATTGCTTACTACACCGCTATCTTGTCCTTCTTGTGGATTCACTACTATCACGACCACTTCTTGTTTACGGACTTCGAGGCGCTTGATAAAGCCTACGGAGATGCCTAACCTCTTTTAACGCACAAAGATAGAGGGGCTGGTTTGGTCAGCCCCTTTGTCATTTCTGTTTTCTCTATCTCCGCAATGGTATTTCCAACCGTTCAAAATCATCTACGGTGATAGTGGTGAACATCCCCGCATGCTTGACTGCTTCCACTTCTTCGCCATCAATGAACCAAGTGGTTTCGGTGTTCAGCCCTACTACTTCAAGGCGTATTTGTTTGTAGCTTGGACGAAAGTCGCCGATAACGCCTTTTTTAACCTTAAAGTGCTTGCCTGTTTCAGTGCATTGGAATTGCACCCACCTATAATCGCCTTGCAAATAACCTAATCCTTCGCCCGCATCTTCATATATGCGCGTTTCACCATTGCCAACATAGAGCCGAATGCTGAGTGTGTCCACCCCTTGTGCGTCTGCGAACTGCATCACTGGCCACATTGGTAAAGCTGTACCGACACGGATGAATAACGGCAACTTATCTAGCGGCGCATCGATGACAATTCTATGGCCACCTTGCCACTTCTCACCTGTCCAAAAGTCGTACCACTCCCCCCGTGGTAAATAAACTTCGCGCGCTGTTGCTGCCTTCTCCACAATTGGCGCAACTAGCACATGGTCACCGAGCATGTAACAATCATCAATATCACGTAGCATGGGGTTATCTGGCTCATACATTGCCAGCGGGCGTACCACAGGCCAACCATAAAATGTACATTCTGCCGCAGCTGTATACAAATAGGGCAGGAGACGGTAACGCAGCTCAATCGCCGCCCTTATAATGTCTTCATAAGGTTGGCCAAATGCCCATGGCTCTTGCCGAATGGTATCTACAGCGCTGTGATTGCGGAAGAATGGCAACAAACACCCTGCTTGCGTCCAACGTGTCAATAACTCGGCGGTTGTATCGCCGCCAAAGCCACCGATGTCTGGACCTGTAAACGCAGCCCCAGAAAGCCCCATGTTCAGTGTCATTGCAATACCGAGACGCAATTGTTCCCAACTAGCCCGATTATCACCTGTCCATGAAATAGCATGACGTTGTGCCCCAGCATATCCTGCGCGAATAATGTTGAATGGACGCCGTTCAGGATAGGCGTTGCGCAAGCCTTCTTGAGATGCGCGCCCCATTTGCATACCATAAACGTTGCGGCACTCGGCGTGATTGCTGCCCAGTCCCTCCTTATCATGCTGAATGTTCACAGGTAAGTCAGATGCACCTTGAATGCTAAACGTGACTGGCTCACACATATCGTTCCATATGCCATCCACACCGCTGCTTAAAAATGCTTTACATTGTTCTGCCCACCATGCCCGCGTTTTGGGGTTCGTAAAATCTGGCCAGTGGCAAGCGCCAGGCCAAACTGCCCCCAGCACCGGCGTGCCATCCGCAAATTTGCAGAATACATCGGCTTCCACCCCCGATATATAAGCTTCATATTGTGGGTCTACCTTAATACCGGGGTCGAGAATAACAACAACCTTAAATCCCATCTCATGTAGTTTTTGGAGCAGGGCTGCTGGTTCGGGGAAACCGCGCTTATCCCATGTAAAAACGCGATAACCATCCATATAGTGAATGTCCAGATAGAGCGCATCGCATGGGATTTCTCGCTCCCTCAGCCATTCTGCAACTTGCAATACATCTTCTTGCGGGTAGTAGCTATATCGCGATTGGTGATAGCCCAGCCCCCATATCGGCAATAACTCATGCCGTCCGGTCAATTCTGTATAGCGCTCTAAAATACCTTTTATATCGCCGCTGAAGATGAAGTATCGTAATTCACCCCCAACACTTTCCCATGTCAGCAAACTGTCATCGGTTTGCCCAATATCAATGGTGCCGTCATGTGAATTGTCCCAGAATATGCCATATGCACCATATTGGTTTAGCCCCAGATAAAACGGCACATTGTAATAAATTGGGTCGCTACCCCGCTCATAAATCGCTGGGTCTGTGTTCCAGAAGCGAAGCTTACGCCCACGTAAGTTCAGGCGGTCTACCCGTTCCCCAGTGCCATAACTTGCCTCATCATCTTCTAATTGTGTAGATAGTTTTACCCGTCCGTGCATATCAAGGGCAGGGCCATCCGCTTCGATAACAACAGGTGTTCCATCACATTTATGAACTTCAAGGCGATACGGTGCGATTTGCACCCGACATACTAGCGCAGCACTTCTCAAAATATAGGCATCATTTTCCGTGATTATCTCTAGGTCAACAGGATTGGGACTTTCCTTCACTACCGCATATGAGAACACAGGGTTAAACGTTTCACTTGGGTGGACTACCCTTACCCGAATGCAATCATCTGCAAAGAAAGTAACCAGCACCTTAGCATTTTCACAGGTGAATTGTGCGCCTTGTGGAGTATGCTCCATTTGCAAAACCTTGCCCGGTGTTATCCATTGTGGGGCAGGTTGTTTTGTTATTTGTTTGCGGTAACGCTGTATTTGCTCATCAGACGCTTGAATTTGCTCTACAAAGTCTTTACCACCAATTTGCTCAAAAAATGCTTTAATTGCTGTACGATAAGTCTCGTCGGTCATCATAAAACAGCGCGAAAAACTCGCGCTGTCTACTCCTTTCTAGTTTTTAGATTGAAGACCAGTTTCTCTTTAATATCACGGAAAGTCCTGTTGTACAAATTGCATTGGATCTACTGGTGTGCCCTGAATCCAAACTTCCCAGTGTAAATGGGGGCCTGTTACCCGCCCAGAAGACCCTACAGTTCCAATTTGTTGCCCTGCTTGCACAAAATCGCCAACATTGACCAATGTCTCTTTTTGATGCGCGTAAATGGTGTAAATTCCCCAGCCATGGTCAATAACAGTGGCTAAACCTCGCAAACTGAGCCAATCAACTAAAACAACCCGTCCTGGTCCTGCCGCTAGAATCGGGCTACCTGG
>DAOTWU010000355.1:0-2298 GCA_034435735.1 Anaerolineae bacterium
GCCCAGCCCAACCGCGAGAGCAGCACTAAATCGCCCAACCGCCGCCGTGCCTGCCGCTCTATGGCCTGTGGCGGGCCAAATAACCCTGCCTGAACGGCTTCATCAACATCAATCGTTGTGAGCGCGTCGGCATAGTTTTCCTGCACCGCTTGCACAATTGCTTCCTTAGCGCCATGCCGCGCCTGCATATAGCAGAAGCGCATATCGCCAGTTAATAAGCCTGCTAATCCGTCTGCGATAGTGTGGGTTTGGGGGTCTTTGCGCAAAGTGACGATGTTCTTCACGTCATAGTGGCCGTGGTCAGCGAAGATGAGCAGCACGGTTTTGCCGTCTTGGACATCGGGGCGGGTGACAATGTCGCGCAGTTTCAAGAACTGTTCATGAACCTCATTGCGCACAAATTCTGATTGTGCCCCATAGGCATGGGAGAGCGCGTCAACCGCTGGCCAGTAAATTTGCACCAAACATTTTTGCCCGCGTGTTTGCTGCAATACATTGTGCACACGCAGCCAAAAATCGCTCAATGACATGTGTGGGTGATGGTGCTCTACCCCACGATGCAGCATCAACGATAAGCCAGAGCCGATATAGTCCTTATAAAGCAGGGAGTGGGTGGGGATGCCCTGCTGTGCCAGAATTTCTGAAACGCCGGGGGCGGGGATGAATGTTTTCGGGTCAATGGCGCGCCACCGCAACAAATCGCCAGGATAAGCGCCAGAGGGCATGGGGCGGTAGGTCAACAAATCCGCCACCATGTTGATTTCTTCCAAATAGGCCAACGTGCCGACCATACCATGCTGGCCTGTGCCTGCCCCTGTCCATAATGTCGGTAAGGCGTTGGCTGTTGTGCTGGGGGCGACCGAAGTTAAAGGCACAGCGCCGCGCCCCTCTGTTAAATCGTGCACCGCCTGCCGCAGCGCCTCATCCTCATCCAGAAGTTGCTGGAGCCATAGATAGCCTAATCCGTCGGTGAGGAAAACAACAACGCGCTCTACATCTTGCGGCGGGGTGTCGCCAAATACCTCTGGCAATAGTGGGGTGGGATTGGGCAGTTCCCCACCCAATAGCGCCGCCATAGTATGCGGGATGTTGAGCAGAGATAGCCCGTTATAGTATGGAAAAACCGCCTCGTCATTAGCCCATGGGCCGGGCAGAGACATCAGGCGGTTTTCTCGGATGCGCTTTTCTAGCGTGGCGGCTGTTGCGCTAAGCGTGAAATCGGCCATTGTGTTGCTCCATAGTGTGTTTTAAGCGAAATACATGCCGCCAAGCTTAGCATATTTTGTTTTTATCGGTAGGAAATTCGGCTAAATGTGCCGAACATCCGTTGGCAGTGGCATTTGAGATAAATCTGGTAAGGACTTATCTAGCCGCTGTAAAAATTCTAACGCCTCTTCCATTGAAGCGAACTGCTTGCTATTGACGCGGTTAAATTGGCTGAGCAATGTAGCAATGAAGCGCTGCATACGCTGGGGCGTCACATTGAGTGACCAGTGCAGTTTGGGATGGGGTTGCCCTGTGGCGACATCCCATAAGGCAGACATGCTAAACGGGAATTTTTCCGCATCGCGGGCATCAGCGAGAATGTAAGCGGGCGCTTCTGCCGCATCTAAATGTGTCTCTAGTTGAGCAGTGCTCTCTTTTAATTCCTCGGTTGTGATTTCGCCATAATACCGCGCATAGACAACGCGGTGATCTACATACCAAGTGACAAGTACCGGCATTGTGATTAGCCCCTCTATCTGCTTAAGACATCTTAATTTTAGCATGGTACTAAAATCGTTTGCCTTAAGATAGAGGGGACAGTGACTTTGTTGCAGGATTGTTAGCTTTGTTTATTTGCTGTATAGGAAATAGGCGGCTTTTGCGATAAATCTGGCAAGGTTTTATCGAGCCGCTGCAAAAATTCTAACGCCTCTTCGAGTTTGGTGAAATGTTTTGCCTGCATCCGCGCCATTTGGTTCAACATGCCCGACATCATACGCACCATTTTGTTCGGCGTTACACCGAGCGTCCACGCTAGATTAGGGTGGCGGTCTCTTCCCAAGGCCTGTTTCAATGACGCCAACGAATAGGGATGGCGTGTTACATCTGTGGTATCTGCGATCAAGTAGGCGGGTGCTTCTGTTTGTTCTAGGTAGTCATAAATAATGGCTGTGGCTTCGGTCAGCTCTTCAATCGTTATCTCGCCATAATAATGACCGTAAACGATACGCTTTTCCACGTACCAAGACACTTGAAATGGCATGATAAAATCCCCCTTTATCTGAGTAATTGGTAGTGCCAGTCTCCGTTTAA
>DAOTWU010000356.1:0-6265 GCA_034435735.1 Anaerolineae bacterium
GCCGTTTACGAATATGAGAGGCGCGGGTGATAGCATCAAGTGACTGCTCTTCAGATTGGCCATCAACAGGGTCGCGACGTGATTGAATGCGAACGCCAAGCGTTTGCCCAATGAGCTTGCAGGCAGCTAAAAGCGGCGTATCGCCGGTAATCGTTGTGGAAACTGGCCGAGATTTATCAGCATCTAAAACAGATACAAGGCGTTGCAAGGAATCGGCTGTGCGCTCACGGTCAAATTCAGCGCGATATTTAAGGCGTTGGGCATCTTGCTCAAGCGCATCTAAGGTATCCCACATCATGCAATCTAAAATCATGCGCTGGAAATTATTCAATATCTGCCATGAAAACGATTGCTTTACAAAGATTTGGGTTGGAAGCGCGTAGATAACACTGTCTTGATCGCATTGTAGCCATGTATCGGCGGTGATGGGGATATAATCATCTTCGCTGAAAAGGGGGAACTCCGTGCGCCCTAGAAAATGAGCAATGCCCTGTTGAACGCGCGTCCATAACACCCCACGACGAGGACGGGTGACTTGGCCTTCTGGGACGTTCGTCGCTTGCTCTGGCTCTAGAGGAATATACTGACGAAGCGCAACTTCGCCCTCAATGCTATAAGAGAGGCCTTGAATCCAACCATCTAACAAATCTAAGGCGGTGCTTTGATGCTGTTCATCCTGGATAAGTTCGTCAAAGTGTTGGCGGGAGATAGTTGAAACAAATGTATTATTCACACCTACCGCAATAATATCAATTTCATCGGCATAATGAGATAAATCCAAGCTGAAAAGCGCTTGCCCCGCGCGGGCGCGGAAAAGGTGATGACGAGGCCCAACAACGCGGCCATGTGCTATGCGCACAGCAAAAATATCAACAATACCACTCATGATAAGCCAAACAGTATCTGCTGTATTGAGAGAAAGCGGGGTATTACTCCCCGCATGTTGCGGTGGGGGCACATCAAACCCAAATGGGTTTTCAGCAATGTGTTCTTGGGGATTGGTGGGGTTAGAAGCCATAGTTTATCCCAATATTAGAACAGATACTCTTGGTAAGCGCGCGACATTTCAGCTTCAACTGCTTCAGCCTGAATTAGGTCGGCATAAGGGCCAGGCACTTTATGCATCTCATCATGTGTGCCGCGTTGAACGACCTGCCCACGGTCGAGTACGATGATTTCATCGCAATCGCGAATGGTACTGAGGCGATGGGCAATGATGAGACAAGTACAACCTCGACGGCGTAAAGCGCTATCTATTTCTTTTTCAGTGATGGGGTCTAGGGCGCTAGTCGCTTCATCAAGAACAAGGATAGACGGGTTGCCCACCAAAGCGCGGGCAATTTCTAAACGTTGGCGCTGGCCACCGCTAAAGTTGCGCCCACCCTCTTCTACAAGAAAATCATAACCGCCGGGGCGTTCGGTGATTTCATCGTGAATGCTAGCATCTTTTGCCGCGGCGATGATATTCGTCTCTGGAACGGTTGGGTCCCAAAGGGTGATGTTGTCGCGGATAGTACCCTCAAACATGAAGATTTCTTGATCCACCATAGCCAGTGAATTGGCCAGTATATCGCGCGGGATTTGACGGCGGGGAATACCATCAAATAGAATTTCACCCTCCCATGGTTCATAAAGACCCGTCACCAAACGCGCAATTGTGGATTTGCCGCTCCCCGAACTGCCAACCAAAGCAACACGGGCGCCGGGCTGGACAGTGAGGCTGAAGCTTTCAATAAGTGGGGCTTCAAGACGGCTATAACCAAAGGTGATGTTGCGCAATTCAACATAACCCGCCAACTTGCCATTAGCAGGCATAGCTTCGGCTTCATCGCGAGTGACGGTAATGTCAAAACCTGCTGGTGTTGCTGGTATTTGCGGGTCGGTTTCATAACGCAGGGCGTCGTCAAGGCGAGCCATATCACCGACTGCTTCTTGGAAGCGCCCGCCGAGATTGACAATTTGGTTAACTGGGGTGACAAAGCTAATGAGCAAGGTTTGAAATGCCACTAATCGCCCCATGGTCAATGTGCCATCCATGACCTGCAACCCGCCCCAGAATAGTAAAGCGGCGGTGTTTAGTGCGGTCAAAAATGGTGGCACAACACTGAGTAATTGAGTCGAGAGGGCAAATTCCTGCTCTGCATTGAGGCTTTTAGCTTGATATCCCGCCCAACGAGAGAAAAAGTCATCTTCTGAGCCAGTTGCTTTAATGGTTTCTATCGTCTGTAGACCATTAACTGCAGCGCCAAGTAGCTTGCCTCGTTCGTGAAGTAGGCGCTGGTTTGCGTCAACGCGGCGGCGAGATACTATTTGCAGAATGATAATGTTGACGAAAGTAATGGCGATACTGATAAGTGCAAGCTCAACATTGTAGATGAACATGAGCGCGCCATAGAAAAGTACGAGGATGATACTCAGGGCGGCAGTGGCTAACTCTCCAGCAAGAAGATGGGCAACGCGGTCGTTAATGGCTATGCGAAAACTTATTTCACCATCATAACGCTGAGCGAAAAATTCTATAGGCAAGCGCAGGATATGCCATAAAAATTGAGCGGAACTCGCTAGTGCCAGCTTGGTTTCTAAGCGAAGCAAGTAGTATTGCTGCATCCAAGTTAAACCAGCTTGCACTAAAGCGGTGAGTGCCATAGCCCCCAACAGGCCAATTAACCAATCTTGCCCTTGAACGAGGATATTATCCACAAAAATTTGTGAAAAGGCCGGAATAGCGAGGCCGGGAATAACCAAAGCCAAACTAATTAAAACAACGAAAAGAAATGCTGTTCGCGAGCCGTTGAGGCGCTTCCATAAGCCGCCTAATAACCCGCTGCGGCGGCCATCACGCTGGAATTGGTCACTGGGCTTAAAAGTCATGACAACACCAGTGAAAGACTGGTCAAACTCTTCTACTGAGACAGAACGAGGGCCAACAACGGGGTCATTTAGATAAATGCGGTTTCGGCTGATGCCTTCGACCACAAGAAAGTGGTTAAAGTTCCAGTGAACAATAACCGGTAAATCCATTTCATAGAGTTGTTCGGGTTCACGGCGATAGGCTTTAGCTTCTAAACCATAGCGGCGGGCGGCTTGTAGTACATTTTTCGCCTTACTGCCATCGCGGGAGACACCACAGGCAACCCGAAGCTCTTCTAGCGGCACAAATTTACCATAATAGCCCAAAACCATCCCCAAGCACGCAGCGCCACATTCGACTGATTCCATCTGTAGCACAGTGGGGGTGCGTACACGGCGACGGCGGCGGGGATGCACGATAACTCGCGGTGCTTCTTCAGGTTCAGCTGGTGGCGATTGTGGATTGGGATTTGGCTCGGTCATAAAATTCACCTGCTTTATCCGTCAAAAAGACCGGGAAATATCATATCTACGGGGCGTTGCTCATCGAGAATGATAATTGCAGTGGCCAAAGTACCGCTGCGGATTTCCACATCTGGCCCTTGTGAAGAAGTCCATTTATAGCCTGTGGGCGTGCGGGCGGGGATGAGTTCAACCCGAATGGCAATAGGTGCGCCATTGCGAGAGAATTGATTGACCAACTCTTCGTTGCCTAAAACACGAAGCATACTTTGCTGGCTTTCGGGGAATTCACCAACGGCGGTTACCCACCCCAGCATAACGCCAAACTCTTCTGGATTGATAAATGATGGGGAAATTTGGACAAGATCGCCTAATCTAACTTTTTTACCCTCGGTCGCGGGGAGGTAGAAAATCGCCTCAAGGTCTGGCACATCTGCCCCAACAGACTCGGTAATCAACAAAGTGCTATCGCCCGTGACGAAATCGCCAGAAGAAGCACGAATTTCTAGGATACGGCCATTTATGGGGCTAAAAACAGGTTGGCTTTGCTCATCATCCTCATTCAAAATCCGTGCAATAACCTGCCCGCTTTCAATGACATCACCCACCTCAACATAGACATCTATGAGCCGCCCTTCTGTGCCAGCAACAACTTTATCAATGCCACCGCGAATGAGGATACCCTCGCCATCGGTGGTGGTGGGAATGATGCCAACAAAACTCCAGATGATGACAGCACCTAACAGGATAAAAAAGCCCAATAAAGCCAGCCATGCTCGCAGCGAGGTCACTGGCATGAGTTGGTCAAGTTGTTCAGGTGAAGAGAGGCGCTCTAAGGCAATGCGGCGAAAAAGTCTATTTTGCATAGGTAGACAACCCTAATTTAATAAGTAAACCCCGCCCATAATGGGATGTTATTTATTGTAGCATCGAGCAGAATATTAACGCAAATAAAGAAACAGCTCGGACATGGCATCCGAGCTGTTGATGTTTAGTTAATTACCCTTTGGCGGAGGTGGCCCCCCACCAGCAATTTCATCAAGTTCATCCTCTGAAAGGTCTTCGTCTTCAGGGCCTATAAAAAACCGTGTCTTCATACTCATCACAGACTCCCCGAAGCTAATTGCCCTTTGGCGGAGGCGGGCCACCACCAGCAACATGGTCTAAATCATCATCCGACAATTCATCGTCATCAGGGCCATATAGGTGGAACATCCAGGCTGACATAAACTCTCACTCCTCTGCTATTTGCTATTGCCAGTATAGCATAATTTGTTATTCCGCAAAATTTAATCTGAATGCCCCTCACAAAGCGGCTCAATGAAATATTGGGCGCGCTGCTCACAGGTGAGTTCAGGCACAGTGCGGTTACCTGCATTAAGCCAGGCAAGAATTTCTTCGGGCGTCTTCAATGACCAGACACGCACCGTACCATCTACCCCGCCAGAGAAAAGGCGTTTGCCATCTGCAGAGAAGACAATCGCAGTAACCCCGCCTTGATGGCCGCTGAGCAATTGCACCTCTGCACTACGCGCAACATCCCAAACACGGATTGTGCCATCAAGCGAGGCCGAAGCGATTAAAGATTCATCGGGGCTAAATTCAGCATCGAAAACATCGAGATTATGCCCATCTAAACGGCTGGCAAGGGTATATGTCTCGGTATCCCAAATGCGGATACTACGGTCTTCCGATGTTGTGAGCAAATGAAGGCCATCTGAGTTGAAAGCAACATGATAAACGACGCCACTATGGTCTAGCGCATGAAGTTGCTCTTGGGTGGCAACGTCCCAAATGCGAACGAGGTTATCAGTTTCTCCGGCGGCGAGCTGTGTGCCATCAGGGTTGGTGGCTAATGAGCGAATACGGCTTTCTGCTCCATTAAATACATTCACCTGAGTACCATCAGCAACATTCCACTGAATGATTTGGGTATCATCACCACCACTGAAGGCAAATTGACCATCAGCACTAAAAGTAACAGCGTATACGCCATCACTATGGCCTTTTAGCTCAATCGCTTCTTCCGTAGAGAAGTTCCATAAAATAAGGTTTGGTGCAGACTCGTCAGCAGCATCGCCACCAATAAGCAAATACTGGCCATCTGGGCTCATTGCAGCAGCATAAACAGCGCTAAAGTTGACGGGCAGAGCTTGCACATCCCCAGTAGTGACATCAGTAATTTTGACTGTGCCATCATGAGATGCAGAGATGACTCGGTTATCATCTAAAGTGAGCACTGTTGTAATACGAGCAGTATGCGGCTTGACACGCATCTCTTCCGCACCATTTTCAATGTCCCAATAACGCAGAGTTGTGTCACCACCTAATGAGAGGAAATGCAGGCCATCTGATGTAAATTCCGCATCAAACACAGCGGAATCATGGCCGAAATACGGGCGCAATACCTCACCAGATTTGACATCCCACAAACGAACGACACTATCATATGAGGCTGAAAGTGCCAGCTTGCCATCTGGGCTAACGTCAACCGACCATATGCGATTGGTATGGCCAACGAAGCGATGGATAAGCTGGCAATTCTCTAAATCCCATAAACGCATCGAGAAATCCTCATAACCAACTAGCGCTTGCTGGCCATTTGGTGTAAAAACCACATCCCACGCCGCGTTATATTCATCGGAATCGGGATTGGGGTGGCAACGGTTGATCACTTCCCCGCTGCTTACATCCCAAAGAATAATAGAGCCGTCTTCGCTACTGGAGAGGAGACGTTCAGCAGTCGCGTCAAAATCCAACCCCCAAATAGCATCGGCATGACCTTCCAAGCGGCGCACTTCGTTGGTGGTTAAATCCACAACTTTCAAAACACCTTCTTGAGCGCCAGCCGCAACAAAACGTCCATCATCAGAGACACCCAAGCTCCACAAATCCATATAAGACTGTTCCGCGCTCAGGTCACCCGCTTCAATGATGGTGATACGGTTCTGCT
>DAOTWU010000357.1:0-3488 GCA_034435735.1 Anaerolineae bacterium
CCTTTTAACTTAGCAAGCTCATCAATACCTTCAATTGTAGACAGTGTGCTATCGCAATCGAAAAACACTAAATCGAAGCTAGCCCAGCGCAATTCATTCATTGACCCACTCCCCCATCTTGGCGGACGCAGGCCATTATACTGAGCAAGCGGCACACCTGTGAACCCTGCTAAAAAGGTCAAAGTGCATCATTCATTTTGTGCACTTTGTGCAGTGTGAAAGCCAATCCACGCCAATAAAGGCCGATTTGCTTGACAGTATTAAGTGATGGTCTATAATTTAATCGAATTTAGATTTAATTATTTCCACTTGGTAAGGGAGAAAGCTTTTGGCTCGCAAACCCGCCGACCAAACAGTCAGTCGCGATGAAATCATCATGGCTGCCGCAGAAGTATTACGCCGCAACGGTTACGAAGCCACTACCATGAAAGATATTGCGGCAGAGGTCAACCTCACCGCAGCCAGCCTATACCACCATTTTCGTAACAAAGATGCGCTACTGCTTGCGGTTTTAGAGGGCGGAATTGAGCATGTCATCCAGCAGTTAGAGCCAGTGGCACTAGAGAAGAAGCCTGTCGTTGAAAAACTAAAACGGATGATTGCAGTGCATATTATCAATTTGGCCAACAATCCAGCTGTTGGCGCGGCATTTGTGTTCGAAATACGTGCCTTGATGAATATGCGCATCCCGCCACGCAATGGAGGGCAATTTGGGCAAGAAGACATGGATGCTTTTGTAGAGAAGCGAAACAACTTCTTCGCTCAACGAGATTATTTTGAGAAGCTATTCCGCGATGTCATTCAAGAAGGTATTGATAGCGGCGTCTTTCGTAAAGTGGATGTCGCCATTGTGACAAAAGCTATTTTGGGCGCACATAACTGGGTGGGCGTTTGGTATCGCCCAGGTGGGCGTTTAAGTGGTCAAGAAATCGCAGATATTATGGCCGATACGTTTTTACGCGGCCTAGCACGATAAGTAAACATTGCATGTCGTCGCTCAATATCGCTCGTAAATAAAGTTTTTGAAGGTTAATGAAGTGAAGTTATTAGACAATCAAGTAGCCATTATCACAGGCAGCGGGCGAGGAATCGGCGCTGCTGCTGCCCGTTTGTTCGCGCAACATGGCGCGCGCGTCGTCGTTACAGACATTGACGAAGCCCCTGCTAAAGCCACAGCTGAAGCGATACATCAAGCTGGTGGCGAAGCCCTTGTCATCCCCGCCGATGTAACAAAACCAGCGGATATTGAAGAACTCATTGGCCAAACGGTGAGCACATACGGCAGTATTGATATTCTGGTCAATAACGCGGGGTACACTTGGGATGGTATGGCGCACAAGATGAGTGATGAACAATGGGAAGCCATCTTGGCCATTCACCTCACTGCCCCATTCCGCCTCATTCGCGCCTGTGCGCCATATATGCGGGAGGCGGCCAAGCAGGAAAAGGCCAGCGGTCAAACCCCAAAGGCGCGAAAAATCATCAACGTTAGTAGCACCTCTGGCACACGGGGGAACGTTGGGCAGGCAAATTATTCCGCGGGCAAGGCCGGCATCATTGGTTTGACGAAAACCATGGCCAAAGAGTGGGGACAGTTCAACATACAGGTGAATGCCGTCGCCTTTGGCTATATCGAAACGCGCTTAACCCAATCTAAAGAACAAGGCGAAACCACTGAGCGCGAAGGCAAAACCATCCCCCTCGGCATCCCCGACCATTTACGCCAGATGGCCACGATGCTCATTCCAATGGGACGCCCTGGCACTCCTGAGGAAGCTGCTGGCGCATTACTCTTCTTTGCTAGCCCACTTTCAAACTATGTTTCTGGCCAGGTATTGGAAGTTACCGGTGGTATGTAAGCCAGTGACATGCGTATTCATCGTTTTACTGTTTACTAGACCTGTTAAAGGAAGTATTCACCTATGGTATCGTTTACACCCACAGAAGATCAACAACTATTGATTGATACTATCCGTCGCTTTGCAACAAATGACATGCGTAACGTTGCGCATGATGCCGACGAAGCCAGCGAACCGCCGTTAGATGTCGTACATACTGGCTGGCAACTTGGCCTCATCCCCTCAGCAATCCCAGAAGAGTTGGGCGGCTTTGGCGAGATGAGCGCTGTTACTGGGGTGCTAGCGGCCGAAGAAATGGCATTCGGTGACCTTTCAATCGCCATGCACATCCTCACGCCGGCACTATTCGCCTACCCCGTCGTGCTATATGGTACAGCAGAGCAACGCGAACAGTTATTGCCGCTGTTCTTAGAAGAAGAATTTGCACCGGCAACAGCTGCATTCTTAGAACCTGCTGTCCTATTTGACCCGAACGAACTGAAAACAACTTTCACGGCAGATGGTGATAGCTTTGTCATCAATGGTGTAAAAGCTTTTGTGCCATTGGCAGAAGAGGCCAAATACCTGTTGGTTTACGCGCGCAATACAGAAAATGGGCGTACAGAAGCTTTTATTGTCGAACGTGAGACAGCGGGTTTGAGTATTGAAGCGCGCGAAAAGCTCATGGGACTCAATGCGCTCCCTAACTACCGCATCAAATTCGACAATGTGAAGCTCCCTGCTTCGGCCAAGCTTGGCGGCCCTGTTGGCATTGATTACGACGTTCTAATGGCGCGCAGCCGTACCGCACTAGCGGCAATGGCCGTTGGCGTGGCGCGGGCATCTTATGAATATGCTCGTGAATATGCCAAACAGCGCGTTCAGTTCGGCAAACCCATCGCTCAAAACCAATCTATCGCGTTCATGCTGGCCGAGATGGCGATTGAGATTGATGCCGTTCGTCTCATGGTATGGGAAGCCGCTTGGAAGCTAGATAAAGGCGAAGATGCCAGTAAAGAGGCTTATTTAGCAAAGACCTATGCCGATGATATGGTTCTCAAAGTTACCGACAACGGTGTGCAAATTCTGGGCGGGTATGGCTTCATCCGCGAATATCCAGCAGAACGCTGGCTGCGCAATGGGCGCGGGTTCGCCAATTTTGAAGGTCTGGCAATTGTTTAACAAGATAGAAGCGACTTTAGCGGTAAGAATAGGATAACCAACGATGGCGATTGATTTTGAAATTCCGGAACATCTACTACAGCAGGCGCAAATGGCGAAATTCCTCGCCGAAACCACTATGCGCCCTGTTTCACGCGAGCTAGACGAAAACGAGCATCAGCGGCCAACAGCTTTTTTTGAGCAAACTTGGCCATTTATGAAAGAACTCTCCAAGCAAGCTGTTAAGCAAGCCCAAAAGCAGCTAAGTGGAGAAAGTAGCGAAAAAAGCAACGGCGGCGATAAACCCAAAAGAGAGCGCCATGACAACCTCGGTTTGATGCTTATGGTTGAGATGCTCTCTTGGGGTGATGCGGGCATTTACCTATGCTTGCCGTGGGGAAGCCTCGGCGGGGCGGCTATTCAAGCAGTTGGCACACCAGAGCAGAAAATTCGCTTTTTGAGCCGCTTTGCTGAAGGCGATGAGCCAGC
>DAOTWU010000358.1:0-5929 GCA_034435735.1 Anaerolineae bacterium
GCGATGGGGTGTATGAGCTAGAACTGGCGGCGACCACCTTAGAAGCTGGTTGGCGCGTGGGCTTCACTGAACCTTATCAAAGCCTTGCCCCGCCCAATAGCGCCCGCCTGCTGCTCGATAATCGCGATGGCGCTTATAGTGGCGGCGGGCTGATGGGGCGCTTTTTGCGCATCGAAAGCGATGACGGCACGACTACACGGGCGCATTTTCATGGCGTCATCACCCGCCTTGAGCCGCAAACGGGTGCGCAGGGGCGGCGGCTGGCGTTGTTATATGCGGAAGATGTCGCCCACTTTTTGCCCCGTATGACAGTGCGCCACACCCCACAGGCACAAACCCGCCTCGACGCGCTCTTGTCCGAACTGCTGGCGTCGGCGGCATTCCCAATCGAAGCGCCGCAAGGGCTGTGTTTTCTGGATGGGGGGCGGTTGGATGCGGTGCGTTTGGGTGGGGCGCGGGCGCGGCTGGATGTCGCTGCTGATGGGCTGACCTTCGCCTATATTGGCGACCGCTGGCGCGAGGGCACGGCACTGGCTACCGCGTTACGCCATAGCGTAGAGAGCGGGCGCGGGCGCTTTTTCACCGCGCGTGATGGAACGCTCACTTATCGCAATCGCCACCACACACTGCGACAAGGGGCGGCGCTGGCGGCCTTCTCCGACGATATGCAGGGGCTGGCCTTCGAATATGACGACGCAGAGACGGCCTCGCTGGTGCGCCTAACGCTCTATCCCCGCGTGGTGGGCGCGGCGGATACCACGCTGTGGCGGTTGGATGCGGCGCGGCAGGTGGCGGCTGGTCTGACGCAAATTCGCGCGCCATACCGCGATGCGCTGGGCAGGCCGTTGGGTGGGCTGGATGTGCGCTTGCAGGGCGTCGCCGTAACCCGTGACGCGGGCGGCTACCAAGCGGCGGGCGCACAGGTGAGCGTGACCCTGCGCGAGGTGGGGTTCACTTCTGCCCTGATTGAAGTAGACAACCGCAGTGGGGTGGCGCTTTGGCTACAGCCATCGCTGGCGCTGGTGGGCACGCCAATAGCAACCGCCGACCCGCTAACGGTGGAGCAGCGTAACTACGGCATAGGGCGCTATGGCGAACGCGCCTATGAAGTTTCGGCGCCCCTTTTGAGCGATATGGATTTTGCCGCGCAGGTGGTGCGCTTTGAGCTGGGGCGGCGGGCCCAGCGTTTGGGGCGGGCGCGGGTGCTGTGTATCGATGGGCGGCGGCACACGGCTCAAGCTCTTTCGCGCACAGTGTTTGACCGCATCACCCTGAGCGAAAGCCACACCAACCACAGCGCGACCTATTTCATCATTGGTGAGGCGCATACGCTGCGGCGCGGCGGTGCAGTGCATGAAGCTGTTTGGACGTTAGAGCCAACGCCCACAGCGCACTATGTCACGCTGGAGACGAGCCGCCTCGATGGCGGTCATGTGCTGGCGTATTAGATAGGGCGCTGCTGCGTTGCATGATGTCTAATGAGTGATAAGGAGCGATGATGTCCGCTGTATGGACAACCCCAAAAACGTGGCAGGTGGATGAGCTGTTGACGGCGACTGATATGAATACCCACCTGCGCGACAATCTCGATTATCTCAAGCTGCTGGCCGATTTGTTGAGCGGCGAGGGCTATGCGCGGCTAGAAGAGCAGCAGGCGGATGGTATTGATGGTGGCACATTCACCGATGGCGCGTGGCGCACCCGCCAACTGAATACCGTTGCGGTGGATATGGGCGGTTTTGTGTCGCTCAATAACGCTGCTGTTACCTTGCCCGCTGGTACATACTATGCCCGCGCGGTGGCGATGGGCTACCGCGTTAACCGCCACCGCTTGCGCCTGTTCAATACGGACGACGGCACAACCTTGGCGCTGGGGGTGGTGGCTTTTGCTGATAGCGGCACGGCGGATGGGGGCTATGCTGCGCTCTCTACCGTCTTCACCCTAAGTGCGCCCAAAACGCTGGAGCTACAACATCGCTGTGTGACGACGCAAGCCACTAACGGCTTCGGGCGGGCGAGCGGTTGGGGCGATGTAGAGATTTACGCCACCTTAGAGCTATGGAGGTTGAAGCCGTGATGCGCGATGAGACAGGCGCGCTGGTGGATATTGCGCTGGCGGTGGAGGCGCTGCTAGGGGTGGCGGAGTATGGCGGGGCGCGCACTTACGAGCAGTTGTGCCAAACATGGCGCGACCGCCGTCCTTTACCTACGCCAGAGGAAATTATGCAGGGTTGGGCACAGGTGCGGGCGCGGCGAAAAAACGATGTGCCGCCAGCCGTACAGCTCACCGATTTCGATGGCCAACCGCAACCGTTGCAAAAATTGGCGCGGGCGGTGGTGTGGCTGTTGGCGCGTTATGACGATAGGAGCTAGGAGGCGATAATGGACGAAAAGCATAAACGCCGCCCCGTGATTGACCCGCTATTGCTGGCGCTGCGTTCGCGGCGGGTGCTGGTGGCGTTGGTGGGGCTGGCCTTAGGCCTGTTGACCGCCCTCGTGCCAGAGTTGGCGGCGGTGCGCGATGAGCTGTTGACGTTGATTGTGACGCTGGCGCTGGCGCTCATTGGTGGCTATTCACTGGAAGATGCGGCGGTGGCTGCCCGCCAGCAACATCCACCAGAAGATTTGCGCGCCCTCGTCCGCGAGGTGATGAGCGGCGTGCTGGATGAGTTAGGGATGTAAGCGGGGTTATAGCGCCGCCATGTAATGGGGCAGGCCGCCGTCGTGTTGGGCGGGGGCTTGCTCTTTTGCCAGTGTTGCCCAACGTTGCACCAGCCGTTTGAACTCATCATGGCTATAGATGCGCAACTTGCCCTCATATTCCAGCATATAAACCGAGACCACGCCCCAGCCGTTCCAAATGCGCGATGAAGAGAGGCGAACGGGTACACGCCGCCCCCCTGCCGCCGGCATTTTGTAGCATTCCGCCTCTTGCTCATGCTCTTGATAGAGGCGGTGGAGCGTCACAAGTGGGTGGGGCATATCGCTGAGATAACGACGAATATCAGGGCTTAGGGTGACGGTGTGGTCTGCCTGCATGATTTTCCTCGCTGTTTAGCATAAACCCTATCTAGAATTAATTTTACATTGATTTTCAATACGTAAAATTAAGAAAGTTTATGAATTAGTTTAAGGTGCGGTATAAATTTGGTTGGGGCGTGTGGAATTAGGCCAAACGGTCGCCCAGATGGTTGCCAAAGCTCAGAACGTTTGTACTAAAGTGAAATTGTGTGCGGTGGGGCGCAGACGTGCCGCGGGGTTTAACCGACGACAGAAACCGCCGTTATGAGCCGGATGGCCAGCGCACCGAAACGCCCCACTTGCCCCCGCCATCTCCCGCTTATTTCTTTCCCGTTCAATCCCTAGTCCCCATGAGGTATTTGCCCATGTCCCGTTATACCCGCCAGCAGCGCGAGGACGCACTGGCACGCCTGCGCCATAATCGCGGCGATTTCGCCCGTACCAGCGCCGAAACTGGCATCTCGACAACCACCCTGCGCCGTTGGGTGCGCCGCCACACCCGCCAACTCCAGCAGGCCGAATCCTATCTACAGACGTTCGTGCGGCATGCGCTGCTCTATAACACCATGCGCATTCTGGAAGATGTCGAACTGCGCAAGCGTACGCCGCTCAATCATCGTTATGGCGCAGTTGGCGTCTATCTTGACCGCTATCTCAAGCTGAGCAAGCTAGAAGACAGTACAGAGGAAAAGGTGATTCGCATTGAATATGTTGACCCTGACGGCGCAGTTCATGCGTCCCCATATTGGACAAGAGCAGATTCTGCGCAGCAAGGCGCGGTTCAAAGTAGTGGCCTGCGGGCGGCGCTTCGGCAAGACGGAGACGGGCAAAACGGCCATTCGGGAGGCAGCACTGCGCGGCCAACGCTGTTGGTGGCTGGCGCCGACTTACCAAATGGCGAGCCAAACCTGGCGCGACATCAAAGCCGACCTCGCTTTTCTGCCAGCGTTGAGGATTAGCGAGACTGAGCGCCGCATTGACCTGCCAACGGGCGGCATGATTGCCATCCGCAGCACCCATTACCCCGACAACCTGCGCGGCGAGGGGCTAGACTTCGCCGTTCTGGATGAAGCCGCCTTCATGGAGCCAAGTGTTTGGCCACAGATTGTGCGCCCCATGCTATTAGAACGGCGTGGCGCGGCCATGTTCCTCAGTACGCCTTTTGGCCGCAATTGGTTTTATGAGCTGTACCGCCTCGGCCTCGACCCTGCTGAGCCAGATTGGGCGGCCTTCCGATTCAGCTCTTACGACAACCCCTATATTTCCCGTGAAGAGTTGGCGACTTTCCGCCGCCAAACGCCCGAACGTATCTTCCGCGAGGAATATCTTGCCGAGTTCATCGAAGATGCTGGGCGCGTCTTTCGCAACCTGCGCGAGGCGGCCATTGCGCCTGTTGGCGCGCAACCACAGGCGGGGCGGCGCTATGTGGCGGGTGTCGATTGGGGGCGCGAACACGACTATACGGCGATTGTCATCATCGAAGCGGAGACGCAGCGCGTAGTGGCCATTGACCGCTTTCGCGGCGTGGGCTGGGCTTTACAGCGCGGGCGGCTGGTGGCCTTATGCCAGCGGTGGCGGCCTGCGGTCATTATGGCGGAGGCCAATAGCATCGGCGCGCCCAACATCGAGGCGCTACAGGCGGAAGGCTTGCCCGTGCGCCCATTCACCACCACCGCGAAGAGCAAGCGCCATATCATCGAGCGGCTGGCGCTGGCTTTAGAGCGCGGCGAACTGGCGTTATTGCCCGATGAAACGTTGCTACATGAGCTGGCAACTTACCAATTGGAGCGCTTAGTTGGTGGCGGCTATCGTTATGGCGCGCCTGCTGGTGGGCACGATGATACCGTGATGGCCTTGGCGCTGGCGTGGCATGGCGTTTTGCACAGCGGCGGCGGTGTCGATTTCGCTTGAATGCGCGCAGGCAGAAGTTCGTTTATGGGGCGCTGCCTCATGCCAAAGTTGTTTTGCGAGGACTTCGCCCTCGCGCTCCCACGAGGGGTTGCGAACCCCTCGACCCCATTGCGCGGCACTGCGTGCCGAAAATGTGATGACGGTGAACTTGGCGCTATAGATGGATTGTTGCGATAGTTCGATTTAGCGCCGCACTTGATAATCCTCCTTAACAGGATTTTCAAGGACGACAGTCCTTGAAGCGGGGGTTTGGGGGCAGCCCGCCCCCATAAATCCAACCCAACCCCATAACTACCGCGTGTAGGGTTCGCCCCGTGCGGTAAAGGTATGAGGAGAACAATACAGTATAATAGAAGTGGCAATGAGCGCAGGAAGGGTGATAACCATGCTGAACAACCGTATCTCTATCCCGCATGATGCTATTGCGGACTTTTGTCGGCGTTGGAGCGTTATCGAGTTTGCGCTATTTGGCTCAGTGTTGGGGGATGATTTCGGCGAGGAAAGCGACATTGATGTTTTACTCACATTCGCTCCCCATGTGTGCTATCGTTTTTCTGATTTAGACACAATGGAAGAGGAGTTGAGCGCGCTATTCGGGCGAAAAGTTGATATTGTCGATAAACAGGCGTTGGTGCAAAGCCCGAATTACATTCGCCGCCACGCTATCCTATCTTCTGCAAAGGTGGTGTATGAAGCAACGTGATACAGCACGTTTACTGGATATGTTAATTGCGGCTCGGAAAATTCGCCGCTTCACACGTAATATGACCTTTGCAGAATTTATTTCTAATGAAATGGCGCAAAGTGCAGTTATTCGAGAATTGCAAGTTATTGGTGAAGCGGCCAGATTAATTTCTGAGGAAACTCAAGACCAGTATCCTGATATTGATTGGGCTGCTATAAGAGGAATGCGTAATCGCCTTATTCATGAGTATTTTTCTATACGTTTGGAAATTGTATGGGGAACGGCAACCCGTGACATTGTAGCGCTTATAGA
>DAOTWU010000359.1:0-3432 GCA_034435735.1 Anaerolineae bacterium
GAAGCCAAATGCTTAGCAAGTGTGGTGCCATTTTCAGGTAATGCTTCCCGTGCGGGTGGAATATAAATCTGTTCAACGGATTGGATAGAGCGTTGAGTAGATGGGTCAAAAAGGCGCAAACTATCCACCTCATCATCGAAAAATTCGATGCGCACCGGATAGTCCGCGGTTATGGGATACACATCAATAATGCCACCACGGCGGCTGAATGTACCGGGTTCAGTCACCATACTCACAGCGTCGTAGCCAACGGCCACCCAATGCGCCACCAACTTTTCGATATTGTGGCGCTCACCAATGCGCAAAAGAAGTGAAGCCCGATGGAAGCGATTAGGCGGCAAAGTGCGTTGTAACAAAGCGCGCACAGAAGTTATAACGATGGGTGAAGCATCATCTGTGGCGGTTAGCGCCGCAAGGGCGCGAATACGGCTATGGATGACTTCCCTATCCCAAGGCACACGCTCATAAAAAGCCGCTCCTGGTTCGGCAAAGCGATAAATACGGGTATCATCTTCCAACCAGACGGGAAGCTGTTCGGCAACATTATAGGCACGGCGTATCTGCGATGTGAGATAGAGGATGGGGCCATCCCAATCCTGCGCCAATGCTGCAATCATAAATGGGCGGGCAGCATGAATAATGTTGAACGTATGGGGAGCGTGTTGCTGTTCCTGCAGTTCAGAGAGAAGGCGGCGATAGGCCTCGCTCTCTCGCAAGGCAGCTAATAAACCCGTTAATTGCATCGGTTCAACCTTATGGACTTATCTGGTCGGAAATGAGCGAGAATGCGTGTACTTACATCAGCATACGCTTTTTTAGCGCCATTTTCATATTGAGGGCTTTCGGATGTTGCGGGTTGAGTTCTAAGGCGCTATCAATGGCTTTTAACGCCTGTTCATAAGCGCCTGTTTTCATCAAGTAATCAGCATAGATAAGCCAGCGCTGTACCGCTTTTTTGATGTTCCCTGTTTCAATATACGCCTGAACAATACGCTCATGGATACCCGTCATACCTGGATGTAAACTAGCAGCGCGCTCAAGCTGGCTGCGCGCTTGACCAGCACGCCCCTGCTTAAAGAGCAATTCCGCTAATTGCACATGGCGGGCAGCGGCTTCATCAACCCGCCCCATTCTCTTCAAAACGCCAATGAGCTTCTCCAACGGCTCAGGATCATCGGGGGCAAGTTCGTGAGCACGCTGGTAAATCTTGAGTTGCTCTTTGGGGTCTAGCTTCGGCTGTTTTTGCGGTTCGCCATTCCCATTATAGCGAGACATGGCGATTTCAATCCCCTCTTGTAGCCACGTTTCTACCGCATTCGCCGCGCGCTCAATGAGTTCCGTAGCTGTCATCTGCTGTTCAGCGGAAAAGGGCTGCAACACATAATCAACAGGGTCCATCTTCCCTGGGGGGCGTCCAATGCCACAACGAATGCGCGCAAAATCTCGTGTGCCTAAATGCTGGATGATATTCCGTACACCATTCTGGCCACCATGACCGCCATTCTTGCGAATTTTTAGCTTACCGAAAGGCGTGTCTAAATCATCGTGAATGATGATGATGCGTTCAAGTTCAATTTTGTAAAAATCAACTAGTGCACGAACCGATTCGCCGCTGGCGTTCATATAGGTTTGGGGCTTGGCGAGAAGCACACGTTTGCCATGAATAAGGCCATCGCCAACAAGCGCTTTACGCTCTTTTGTCGCCACTGCGATGTTATGGCGACGCGACAACTCGTCTATCACCATAAACCCGATATTATGACGTGTTTTAGCATATTTGAGGCCAGGATTGCCTAAACCAACAATGAGATAACGTTCGCTCATGAGATTGTTTAATGACTATGGGTGGACGGGATGCCCCCTATGATAGCATTAGCTAGCGTGGAACTATAGACTTGATTGGGCGTTTATTTGTCAATGCGTCGTATCTCCAAATCCACGAGTCGCCCTTCAGCAATTTCAGCATAGGCGACCCCACCACTCCCCAACCGTCCAGGATTAACAATTTGCGTTTGCCCAATGGTATCAACTCCAATGGCTTCATGAATATGGCCAGTAAAACAGACAAGTGGTTGGTGTTGCTCGATATAGGCGCGCACTGCTTTACTACCGACATGCCGCCCTAAACGAATACGGTCTAGGGCAGTATGATATGGCGGTTGGTGACAAACAAAAACCTGTGGCATAGCGGGCAATTGCGCAGCAAGTTCGGTTAACATAGTAGCAAACTGGTCATCGTTATAAACAAACTTGCCGAAAAAAGGCAGTGCCCCACCCATGCCAGCGATTACGACATCATCAACAGTTACATATGAACGGTGAATGCTGCACCCTTCAGCTTGTAGATAGCGCAATATCTCAACATTATCCATATTGCCCGGCACTGCATAAATACGCGAGTTATATTGGCGCAGCGTTTCAATCAGCGTTTGCGCATCCTTCAAACGCCCGTTGGTCAAATCACCCGCCAATAAGACAACATCAACCGCCTGCAACCAGTCGCGCAGGCGGGATATATTCGCGGTATGGCTATGAATATCGGTCATAGCAAGCAATTTCATGACCGCCCTCTTATGCCAGAATGTTCTGCTGGCTGAATTGCGTATGGTACAGCTGTGCATAAAGCCCATCGAGCGCTAGCAATTCATTATGTGTACCACGCTCTACAATTTCGCCCCTATCCATCACCAGTATCTGGTCTGCGGCTAAAATCGTGCTGAGGCGGTGGGCAATCACGATACTAGTACGCCCAGCCATAACTGTTTTTAGCGCCTCTTGGATAAGTGCTTCACTTTGGCTATCAAGATGGCTGGTGGCTTCGTCTAATACAAGGATACGCGGGTTTTTCAAGATAACGCGCGCTAACGCTAAACGTTGCTTTTCGCCCCCACTGAGGCGATAGCCGCGTTCGCCCACGATAGTGTCATACCCTTCTGGCAAGCCCATGATGAAGTCATGGATATTGGCGGCACGACAAGCAGCAACCAGCTCATCTTCAGTAGCATCCAAACGCGCATAAAGCAAATTGGTGCGAATCGTATCGTGGAAGAGATAGGTCTCTTGTGTCACCATGCCAATTTGCGTTGCAAGTGACTTCAGCGTGACATCGCGCAGGTCATGACCATCCAGCAAAATGCGCCCTTCGTTCGGGTCATATAGGCGCGGAATGAGATAAGTTAGGGTTGTTTTACCAGCGCCACTGGGGCCAACTAGGGCGACTAATTGCCCCGGCTGAATGTGGAAAGAGATATTTTTCAGCGCCAGTTCGCGGGCTTGGTGATGCGCTTCCGTTTTTTCTGTGCCGTTGCGTTTGCGCTCATCGCCAGAAAGCACCGCTTCCACATTATCCATACGCCCTACCCGCTCAACTTCACTGAGTAAATTCTCCTCATCCACGCTGTAGTAAAACGTTACATTGTCGAAGACGAGTTC
>DAOTWU010000360.1:0-2662 GCA_034435735.1 Anaerolineae bacterium
CAACGCCGCCCAGCATATAAGCAGAACTACCAGCAATATCAGTGATGCGGCTGGCGATGAGGCCGCCCGTACAAGATTCCGCCGTGCAGACGGTTTGCCCGCGTTGGTTTAACAGTTGCCCGATTTCTTGTTCTAGCGTCATGATTGTGTAGCCTCCGTTTCTGGTGGGGTGGTGGCGCGATATACCAGCCCAACGCCGACAGTGCCCGCCAAAATAGATGCGCCGATAATGCCAATTTTGGCGAAGTCGGCCAGATGGTGATTGCCTGCAAAGGCTAGTTCGGTGATGAATAACGAGACGGTGAAGCCAATGCCGCCCAGCCAAGAGACGGCGTAAATCTGGCTCATTTTTACGCCATTCGGTAAACGGGCGATGCCCAGCTTTATTGATAGCCACGCAAATAACGAGATGCCGATTTGCTTGCCCAATATCAAGCCGCCCGCCACACCGAACGTAATTGGGTTAATGAGTGTTTGTAGTAGGTTTTCTGAGCCGACGGCCACGCCCGCATTGGCCAGCGCAAAGATGGGCAGCACGACAAATGACACCCACGGCTGTAAATCATGTTCTAACCTGAGTAATGGCGGCACCATATTCGTTGAAGCGTGGTGCAATTCTGTCACAGCTGCTTTTTGCTCTTCTTGTGCGATGACGCTACGCGGCTCAAATTCAGCGTCGCGCAATTCGTGGTGTTTTTTATCTAGTGTTTTGATGAAATGTTCAGGTGCAATAAGGGAGCGTGAGGGGATGGCGAGAGCGATAAGCACGCCCGCAATCGTGGCATGGACGCCAGAAAATACGAAACCCAACCAGACGCCAATGCCCAACAAGGTGAAAATCATCCCATTGTATAAGCCAAAGCGGTCTAGGGCGAACATCACGAGCCACAGCAAACCAGCAACAACCAAATTGTTCAACGCCACACTCTGGTTATAGAACAAGGCGATGACCAAAATGCCGCCCAAATCGTCGGCAACGGCCAACGTCGTGAGGAAAATTTTGAGGCTTAGTGGTATACGCTTGCCCAATAATGCCAGCAGCCCCAGCGCAAAAGCGATGTCCGTCGCCATGGGAATGCCCCAGCCAGAAGCCGCTTCAGTATTATGGTTGAAAATGGAGAAGATAATCGCCGGAAAAATCATCCCGCCCAATGCCGCACAAATCGGTAGCGCCGCTTGCTTGAATGAAGACAGCTCCCCGACCAGCACTTCGCGCTTAATTTCCAGCCCTACCAGCAGAAAGAACAGCACCATCAGCCCATCGTTGACCCACTCATGCAGTGTGTAATCAAGGCGCAAGTTGCCAACTTGAATGAGCGTTGGCGTCTTCCATAAAGTGAAGTAGCTTTCTGCTGCGCTGGAATTTGCCCAGATGATGGCAATGACGGCGGCCAGCACCAGAAAGATGCTGCTCACCACTTGGGAGCGGATGAACTTCTCTACCGTGACCAATAGTTGCTCCGCCCGCTTTGATCGGACGGCTTGTTGTGGGTTGGTGATAGAATTAGCGGCCACAATCGCCTCTCCTCACTAGTTTCTCACAAGCAGGCGATTATAGTACACAAGCGCCCCGATAATATATAGTGAAAAATGTCACTTATTATAGTGGCTCTATATATCAGAATCGCTGTGGTACGCTACGCCACGAACCTGTATCCCCGCCAGCTGGTAGGATGAGTATTACCGTATCGCCCCGCACATCCATATAGAGCATGTAGCCGTTGGCAAAAGCTTGCACAGTCGCTGTGCCGCCAATCTCTTGCACAATGCCCCAGCCAATTTGTGAGCGCACAATGTCGTAAGTACGCCACACCTTCCCGAAGCCGCGCACTGGCTCAAATTTACCCGGCGGCGGTGGTTGCCCGCTGCTGACAGGGTCAATATTGGCGTCATAGGTGTCGGGATAACGTTGCAATGTGCCATCTTCATAGAGCACGTAAATCATGCTTGGTGGCCCCTGTAGCCAAAGCATGGTGCCATGCTCAAAAAGTTGGTAAGCGGCAGACATCGTTGTTGTCACTGGTGGGTTGCCTGTTGGACAGCCCAGCAAGGCTTGCAAGGCGGTATCGCCCGCGAAAATGATGCCGAACCCGCCCGCTGGCAGTATGCTACAGTTGGTTGTTGGCACGCTAGCCGCTGGTGTCGTTGGGATGTTGCCGCTTAATGTCGGCGGTGGCGGTGGCGCGCCATTGCCAAAGTAGTCAGGTGGCAAAACTGTCGCCTGCAATGCCAACTCCAACAACGAAACGACCGCGCGCGGTTGCGGTGTCACCGTTGGCCCTTGCGTTGGGGTATAGGTTGGCGTGGGCGTGATGGTCAGGCTGGGCGTTACCGTTGGTGTGGGTGTAATGGTCAGGCTGGGCGTCACTGTTGGCGTGGCTGTTGGCGTCCATGTTGGCGGTAATGTGGGGCGCGCCGCCACTTGTGTAGCCGTAAATGTCGCCGTCGGCAATTGTGCCACTGTCGGCAGGTCTTCACTCTGTGTGCCGCTACAGGCGGCGGATAATAACGTGATTAAGCATAACAGTAATCGTTTCATGCCGTCCATTATAGCGCGAGTGCGCATTTGCGAAAGCGGCGCTTGCCCTATGTGCCCCAAATTGGTTACGCTCAAGTGAATTTATACGCCGTTTACGGAGGTTATGATGATACACATCATCCA
>DAOTWU010000361.1:0-3989 GCA_034435735.1 Anaerolineae bacterium
TTGCCCCAACTCATCCCAACATTAGAGTTGACTGGTTTGTCTATCCGCAGTGGTGGCCTCACCCCAAATGAGGCCACGGCTTTCTCCCTAAGCCCGCTAGTTTTGGGGCGTGGTTTATTGCCCTCTTACGATGCGCAAGTTTTTGGTGAATATGTGGCTTATGCCGGCATCATTGGCTTTGGGCTAGCTATCGTTGGGGTGGTAACTGGTCAACGAGAGCGGTGGCGGTGGCTAGTGATTGCCGCCGTGGGGCTATTCCTTGCGTTAGGTGCTTACAATCCCCTGTACTGGCCGTTGGCTTCATTGCCCGGGTTTAACCTGTTTCGTGTACCCGCGCGCTTCCTTATGTTGACAGTTTTAGGTGTAGCGATGCTAGCTGCAATGGGGCTACAAGCTGTGCTCAATGGCTTTCGCCCATCCTGGCGTTTTTCTGCTGCCTTGTTGGTTTTGGTTGGCGGATTGGGCGTAGGGGCGTGGCTTGGGCCACAGTTGGGGCAGCAAAACGGTATTTTTCCGCCGGAAGCGATTATTGAAGGCGAGGCTATCCCCCAAATGCAGACGCTGCTGTTATGGGGTGTGTTCACGGTTATATGTATAGCTTTGTGGCGTTGGCGGCGTGGCGCAATGATACTCTTTGCATTAGCGATAGTGGAGCTTTTCCTCGCCGCACAAGTTCAACCATTTAACGACTTAACGCCGCCAGATGTTTACGAAGGCCAACGCTTCACCATCAGCCAAATGAGGGCTTTCGGTGATGAGCAAACCTTGACGGGGCGTATGTTGGCCATTAGTGGGCTGTTCTTTGAAACGGGCGATAAAGCAGCACTAACTGCCCGTTTTACCCGCGATGGCATGGATGACCTTGCCCAGAAAAATGCGTTTGTAGCGATTAAACGTCAAGAATTATTATTCCCTAATCTCGGTCTTCGCTGGCATGTTCCAACGGTTGATGGCTTTGGGGGGGGCGTCTTGCCAACGGTGTATTATTCCCAATTCACTTCTTTGATGTTGCCGCCCAACACACTCCGCACCGCTGATGGCCGCCTTGGTGAACGTTTAGCCCTGCCAGAATGCCGTTGGGCTTGTTTGCCAGATGGCCGTTGGTTAACCATGACCGATACCCGCTATTTGATTGTCGATAAAGTAGCGGATGTGTGGCATAACGACATTGCCTTTGATACCGCTTTGCCTGTTATGTTAAATGGCAACCCTTTTTCAATGGATAGTAGCCAGCGCACAGCCATAACGCGCCCATTTTATCCAGCCCCGCCCGATTTTGGTGGAGATACGCTCCATGTGTTATTTGACGGTGTATCGCCCCCCCTAGTTTCAGCGGTGGCAGATGTAGCGCCTATTGCCGCTGATAATGTGGAAGTGCTGGACGATGGGTTGCAAATTGCCCGCTATCCACTTGATGGCGCTGAACAATGGGGTGAATATGTGTTATTGTCTGAGGATAACCCTTCAGTGGTTTATGCGGTTACTCTCAGCGATAGCCGCACGGGTGTTTTCACCCAATTGCCGCCGCGCCCATGGCGAAAAATACTCTCCAGCGATATTAAAATCTACTATCGTGAAGATATTGCCCCAGAAGATGCCCGTCGTGGTGCGTGGGGTGGTGGTGAGCTGCTCTTTTTGCCAGATACATGGCAGGGGGGCGAAGATGCGCTTATCGCCCTGCGGGATAGGCCAGACATTGGCGGCATTATCCACAGCGCGCCGCCATCCGATGCAGATAGTCTTACCGTGCGTACAATCAACCATTTCACTGCTTATGATGATGCGCGCCTGACTTTCGTCACTGATGATGCTGAACAAGACGGATATGTCATCCTATATGATGCGTATTTTCCTGGCTGGCAAGCGTTTGTTGATGGCCAACCCGCGGCAGTTTATCGCGCTAATGTTATGTTCCGCGCGGTGCGTGTGCCTGCTGGCCAACATACTATTGACATGATTTACCAGCCATTCTGGTATCCAACTGTGGTGTGGTTGGGTGTGGTTGTCTGGTTATTGTGGGGGCTGGGCTTAGTTATGGTGCTCTATAGAATGCATCGTGCCCGCCGGGCACAGGGATAGCGGGCACGACACAGATGGGGGAGAATTGCGATAGCGGCAATCCGAGTGCTGTTGCGGCAAGCAGATTGCCAGGTAACACGGAGGGTTTTCCGTGCTATCCTCGATTGGATTTAACCGGCGGTTCTTCTCCTGCTAAAAGCGGAGTAAAGTAACGCGATAACTCTGCTTTTAGGGCTTCGATAGAATCGAAAACGAACAGGACTTCATTTTGGGTATAAACCGCCTTGTCGTACTGGATGACATTCTCAATGGTGAATTCCATACGCGGGATGCGTCCAGCCATAGCGTTATCTAGCTCATCTGCACCAGAGATTAACCCCGCGCCAAAAATCTTCACCTTGCCATTTTCACGAATCAAGCCGAACTCAGTGCTGAACCATGCCAGCCGTTTTACATTTTCGCGCTGTTCGTCTGTCCATGCAGCCAGAAAAGCAGGCGCAAACATCTCTTCTAGTTCGGCATAGTGCTTCAATGTCATGAATGGCAAATGGCCGAAAATATCATGCCACATATCTGGCTCATGAGTCCAATGGAACTCTTCCCATGAGCGCAGGTAGTCTGTAATCAAGAAAATGCGTTGTGCAAATTTCGGATACCAATCCATAGCATTGGTATACCGTACGCTGGTGCGTTCCAACCGCCAGCCAGTACGCGGATAAATTTCCGCCTCTAGTTCGGCCAGTGATGGGACGCGATCTTTTGGTATATGTAATAATTCAAAGCCACGCAGGTAATCTTCACAGGCGTGCTCCATAACGCGGTCAATCAAATTGTCATAGAGCGCTGCCCAAATACGGTGTTCATCTTCCGTGAATTCTTCACGTGGCTTACTGATAGAACTATCGCTCATAGAGCGTACACCCCGCTACACACTCATTTGCATTTTTATTATGCCTTATACTTTAGCAAAATACCTAATAGAAGCGCCTAACTACTCATATAAATTGCACAAAATTTGTATTTCAGAAAATATATACAAATTCGTTACAAGATAGCGCTTGAGCCTCTAAAAGTGCCCATTTATGATGATGTTCATATAAATACTTTTATAGGGGATACAGTCTTGCAAGTATCACGGCAACGCCTGTTGTTGTTTTTCGGCACTTATATCCTACTCTCATTACTTATCACCTGGCCTGCTGTGTTACAGCTCAATACAGCCTTCATTGGCATTGATAATGGCGATACCTATATCAATGCTTACTTGGGGTGGTGGGTAAAAGACGCCCTTCAGCATGGGCATAACCCCTTACACCTTTCCTTGCTGGGTTATCCTGATGGCTTAAGTGGGGCAGCTCTACCCGCCCATTTTTTTCTGATGTTTCCTACATGGCTGTTCAATCTCATTTTGCCGCTCCCACTCGCATTCAATTTCGCATTACTGTTTACTGTGGCGCTCAACGGCTTGGCCATGTTTTATTTGATTGGCTGGTTACGAGAACGATATGATGAAGTGGCGTGGTTGGGTGGTGCCCTGATGATGGCGTTTCCCCAGCAGCAATCCCACATTGCTGCTGGTCATACCAACGTTCTGGCTTTATGGCCGTTTTTATGCCTCATACGCGCCTTGTTGCATTTGATGCGCATACCGTCCCCATCTAAACGGCAATATGCCATGGCGATAGCGTGGTTTGTGCTATCTGCTGGGATGGTTGGGAGCAGTGTGGTTTATACCCTCTTCCCCCTCATGGTGTGGTTCATAGGTTTACAACTCTGGCGTAGGCAATGGGGGAAGGTTGGGCGCACGCTTTTCATCAGTGCCGTTGGTAGTGGGATTGCCGCTTTCCTACTCATCCCAATGGCATTAGAAGCCATTAAGACGCCTGCTATTGGCCAGTCTGGCGGTAGTGTCCGTTTTAGCATTGATTTGTTAGGCCTTGTGTCCCCCTCGTTCTTTCACCCACTTTGGG
>DAOTWU010000362.1:0-2105 GCA_034435735.1 Anaerolineae bacterium
CTAATCTTCCTGCGCCAATGGGCAAAAACTTCACATGGCAACCCACTCGGTTAACCCCTAAATGGCTCGCCCGTATTTGGCATCGAGCACAACTGCCTATCCCCGTAGAATGGTGGTGTGGAGAGAGTGAGATTTTTCACGCTACGGATTTCGTATTACCACCGACTAAAAGCAGCACCTACACCCTGCTGACAGTCCATGACCTCTCTTTTGTGCGTGTACCAGAAGCAGCTAGCCCTCGTTTGAAAGCTTATCTTGATGCTGTTGTGCCGCGTTCGGTTCAACAGGCGAACCATGTACTGGCGGATTCGATGGCGACAAAAGAAGATTTAATTGAGCTTTATGGTACATCGCCTGACAAAATCACAGTATTGCTAAGCGGTATAGACACGCGCTTCAAGCCAGTACATGATGAAAAAGTTCTAAGCACCATTCGTCAAAAATACAATATCCCTCAAAGGCCGTATCTCTTCACCATTGGCACAGTTCAACCGCGAAAGAACTATAGCCGCTTGGTGCTGGCGCTGAAGCTATTGCATGAACGAAGTTACGATATAGACCTAGTGATTGCTGGGGGCAAAGGTTGGCTAGATAACCCTATTTACACCACGATACGGGAGAGCGGCTTAGAGCACCATATACACATGGTGGGCTTTGTCGATGATGAAGATTTGCCCGCGTTGTATTCCGCCGCTGAGTTAGTCGCCTTCCCTTCCCTGTATGAGGGATTTGGGTTTCCTGTTTTAGAGGGGATGGCCTGTGGCACACCAGTATTAACCTCGAATGTATCTTCATTACCTGAAGTGGCGGGCGATGCCGCCATCATGGTTGACCCTTATAATGTTGAAGCTATCGCTGACGGATTAATAAAGATTTTAGGCGATAACAAGCTACGAGATGAATTGATTGCTAAAGGCTTTGAACAAGCCAAACGCTTTACATGGGAAAAAGCCGCCACACACCTGAAAAGCATTTACACCACAAAACCATAACCATTCCTCGACTATGATACCCCATAAACATAGCGGCTAATGTTATAATGCCGTTGATTAATATTTCCAAAATGTGAGGCAATAATGACCGATATAAAAAAACGGGTGGCAGATTCTAAAACAACGCTCAGTTTGTTAATGGGGCCACAGGATGTCAACAATTTAGGCAATGTACATGGTGGTGTCATCATGAAGCGGGTTGATGAAGCGGGCGCATTAGCAGCTATGCGGCACGCACAACGACCTGTGGTCACGGTTGCTATTGATTCAATGACATTTATGCAGCCTATCTATGCCGGCGAATTGGTCACTTTTAAGGCGGAACTCACTTATGTCGGGCGCACATCTATGGAAGTTCGGGTGGACGTTATTGCCGAAAACCCTTTCAGCGGTGAAAAACGATTGAGCAATACAGCCTATCTGGTTTATGTCGCGCTGGATGATGAACGCAAGCCGCACCCTGTACCAGAACTAGTCTATGAAACTCCTGAAGAGGAGGAGCGCGCAAAGCGAGCGCAAGAGCGGCAGCGTTATCGTAAAGAGCAGCGGGCGCATGAAGAGGCCAACCGCCGTGGACACTAAAAAACGTTCAGCTTTATTAGAATTGCTGGAGCAGAATAGCTATAGGCGCATTTTAGAGGCGCAAGCGCCAGATTTAGGTCTGGCCGAACACCGCCCCTACCCCTTCTTGGCAATTGTGGGGCAAATTGAGATGCGCATAGCTTTGATGCTGGCGGTTATCAATCCAGCAATTGGCGGTGTTTTACTTATTGGGCCGCGTGGAACGGGTAAAACAACAGCAGTACGAAGTTTGACAGGTATTCTGCCAGATGTTGAAGTAAGTGACTGTGAAGAGGGCGTCCTAGAGGAAGATTTGCAGCATCCAGATGCCGAGATACTTTACCCTGACTGTTGGGAGAAATATCAAGCAGGAGAACCCATTTCTCACTATGAGCCAGTTAAACTGGTTGAATTACCCTTAAATGCGCGGCTTGAGGATGTTGTAGGCGGCATTAATGAGCGCATTGCCGTTCAGCGTAACCGTGTGGTTTTAGAGCGCGGTATTTTAGCCCGTGCTGATAATAATTTACTGTATGTAGACGAAGTGAACTT
>DAOTWU010000363.1:0-12249 GCA_034435735.1 Anaerolineae bacterium
GCTACCCCTGTCAATTCCAGATAGGGTTCGGTGTATTTACAATCAGGGTATCGAGAGCACCCGATGAACTTTCCCCATTTACCATAACGGATAATGAGTTGCCCGCCATCACTTTCCCCACATTGGGGGCAGTCCCGCCCAATATATTCTACTTGGCGAGATTGTGGCATATGTTCACGAGCATGTTGGAGTTGTTTTTCAAATGGCCCGTAGAATTGCTCTAGCATGGGGCGCCACTCTAATTTGCCGATAGCAATCTCGTCCAATTGGTCTTCCATATTTGCGGTGAATTGGTAATCGAGAATATCTGGGAAGAATTTAACCAGCAAATCATTGACCAGCTTGCCTGTATCCGTTGGGATGAGGCGCTTATCTTCTTTGGTCACATAATCGCGGTCTTGGATGACTGCCAATGTTGGCGCATAAGTGCTTGGCCGACCGATGCCATATTCTTCCAATGTGCGCACCAAGCTCGCTTCTGTATAGCGGGGTGGGGGCTGGGTGAAATGTTGTTCGGGAAGCAGTCTGCGCAAATCCAAAAATTCCCCGGTTCTTAAGTCTGGTAAAATGCGGCCTTCATCGTCATCAGATGCTAAATCTTCATCGCGTGTCTCTTCATAAATGGCAAGGAATCCAGGGAATTGCAATGTGCTGCCCGAGACACGGAAGAGATAGGGGCGATTGCCCTCAGAAATACCAGCTTCGATAGCCACCCGAATTGTTTTATAAACGGCATTAGCCATTTGGCTAGCGACGAAGCGCTCCCATATAAGTTTGTAGAGCTTAAATTGGTCGCGCGTCAAAAGGCTTTTTATAGCATCGGGTTGTCGCAACACACTGGTTGGGCGAATAGCCTCATGCGCTTCTTGGGCAGTTTTGGCTTTTGTTTTGTACTTAGGCGGTTTATCTGGCACATAATCTTGCCCAAAACGCTCATTAATATAATGACGAGCTTCTTGTTGCGCTTGCTCCGAGACGTTTGTGCTATCGGTACGCATATAAGTGATGAGACCAACTGTTGAGCCGTCCTCAATTGTGATGCCTTCATAAAGCTGTTGCGCAATACGCATTGTTCTTTGCGCTGCAAACCCGAACTTGCGTGATGCCTCTTGCTGTAATGTGCTTGTCGTAAACGGTGCAGATGGGCGGCGTTGGCGCGTGCCGTGTTTCACATCTTGTACGACGTATTGGCTTTTTTCGAGAATATCAAGATGCGGTTTTACATCGCCCTCTGACCCAAATGAAACATCTTCGCCATTGATTTTCGCTAAACGAGCGATGAATGAGCGTGTATTGTTACCGTTTTCTGGTTGCTTCTGTAGCTCTGCATCAAGCGTCCAATATTCCTCTGGGATGAATGCTTCTATCTCGCGTTCACGGTCTACCACAAGCCGAACAGCGATACTTTGCACACGTCCTGCTGATAAGCGGTTGCGCACTCTATCCCAAAGTAACTGTGTGATGTTATAGCCCACTAAACGATCTAAAATGCGCCGTGCCTGCTGAGCATTCACCAAGTTCATATCAATTTCGCGGGGATGCTCAAAAGCCTGTTCAATGGCCGATCGCGTGATTTCATGGAAGACTACCCGCTGTACGCGGTCTTCATCCATATTGGCCGCGGCAATGAGATGCCATGCAATAGCCTCACCTTCACGGTCAGGGTCTGTGGCGAGGTAAATTTCACTAGCGGTTTCCGCCGCCTCTTGCAATGCTTTGACCGTTTCCCGTTTGTCATTAGGGACGCGGTATTTAGGCTCAAAGCCGTTGTCAACATCTACGGAAAGCTGCGTAACCAATAAATCACGCACATGTCCTTTAGATGCCATGACTGTGTAATCTTTGCCGAGGAAGCCACCCACACTCCGTGCTTTTGCTGGCGATTCTACAATAACAAGCTTGCCATTGCGTTTCCGCTTAGCGTTTTTCTTTTTGCTGGATGCCTGGCTCTTCTTCTTTTTGCGCTTTGGTTGTTCTATAACCTCTGGCTTAGGCACATTGGCATGCGCTTCCGTTTCGCCCATGCGGAATAATGTTGTGCCACATTCAGCACATGACCCGCGTGTGCCGGGTGTGCCGGTTTTGGTATAAACTGCCTGTGCATCGAGAATGTCTCGCTTAGTTTTGCATTTTACGCAATAAGCTTGTAGCTTATCAGCCATGTGCATCCCTTCATTACTTACATTGTTGGAGTGTGTTGCTCAAACACTACTTAAAGATAATCGTCAAAGCCGTTATCACGCAAGTAGCGAACTACATCACGAACATCTTGGGCGTGGTCTTTATGGCAAATAAGTAACGCATCGCCAGCATCGACAATGATAATATCATTGACACCAATGGTTACCGTTAAGCGGTTGCTGTAAATCAAGGTGTTGCGCGAATCCAAGATAATACGCTTGCTTTCGTCTGGGTTTGATGAGCAGTTGCCGAATTTGTCTTTGTTCAACACATCATATAAAGATGCCCAACTGCCTACATCGCTCCAGCCAATATCAACAGGAATAACAGCAATACGCTTTGCGCCTTCCATAATAGCATAATCGATGGAAAGTGTAGGCATGTCTTCCCAAATTCTATCCAGAGTTGGGGCGAATTGTTCAGTATCTACTGTTGGTATGAGCGTCTCAAGCCCCTGGTGTATATCTGGTTGTTGGCGCTCAAATTCACTCAATGCCAGAGCAGTTTTCCAGATAAACATGCCTGAATTCCATGTATATTGCCCAGAACGCACAAACTGGGTTGCTCTTACCACATCGGGCTTTTCTGTGAACTTGTCTGCTATATGACAGGTGAACGGCTCAATTTCCTTAAGCACTTTGCCCTGGCGTATGTACCCAAAGCCTGTTGATGGAAAAGTAGGAGATATGCCTAGTGTAACGACATAATCATCTTGTGCTAGTTCATGCGCGGCTTTAAGCACATCGAGAAAAACATCTACTTTGCCAATGTGATGATCTGCTGTCGTCATCGCGACTGTGGCTTGTGGATCACGGCTATGAATGACGCCAATCGCCAATGCAGCCGCTGGCGCTGTATTTTTGCCGTAGGGTTCTACAATAAAGTTTTGGGCAGGAATTTGCGGGGCTTCTGACTGAAAAGCCTCAACATAATCCCCTATTGTAGAAACAAAAATGCGCTCTGGTGGAAATAAATCTGCTAAACGTTCTACACTTGTGCGGAACATCGAATGTTCATTCACTAGAGGGAGAAGCTGTTTTGGTGTATTTTTGCGACTGAGCGGCCAAAGGCGAGTGCCACCCCCACCTGCCATAATCAGCGCATAATAATGGTCAAACATAGTAAAAATCTCCTCGAGTAGCGACCATGCCAATGCCTGTTCACTCAATTACACGGCTATATTGCATATTCCCTACGTTTTGGGCAATCCCCTTTAGCTCTAAAATTGCTAATGTGCTGCTGACTAATTGGGGGGAAAGTCCTGTTAAACGAATCAAATCGTCAATGTGAATAGGGTCTGCGCCTAAGTAATTGAGTAAAGCGGCCTCGTTTTCGTTATCTGGCGCAATCCGTTTTGTTGCTTGCCGTGTTTCTACTTCTGTATAGGAGAGTTGTAGCTCCTCTAAAACATCGCGCACCCGCATAACTAGTTTTGCACCATCCTGTATCAGACGGTTTGTGCCGCGCCCTTGTTTGTTAAATATGTTAGATGGCACGGCAAAGACCTCTCGCCCTTGCTCTAAAGCCAGGTTTGCTGTTGTCAGCGCTCCACTACGCTCTGGCGCTTCAGTGACCAGCACGCCTAACCCTAATCCGCTGATAATGCGATTGCGAATGGGGAAGTTCTTCCCATCTGGCGGTGTGCCTAAGGGGAATTCACTAATGAGTGCGCCATGTTCTGTAATACGTTTCGCCAATGCTTCATGTTGTGCTGGGTAAATAGTATCGATACCCGTACCTAAAACTGCGATAGTTCTGCCCCCACCATCTAATGCCCCCAGATGTGCCATCGCATCGACACCTTGCGCTAGCCCTGAGATAATTGTGATGCCTTGTTCGGCTAATTTTTGTGCGATACGATACGATACATCACGGCCATATTGGGTAGGGCGGCGTGTGCCTACAATGGCCAACGCTCGTTTATCTCCTTCGGTGAGCGTGCCTTTGACATATAGGATTGCTGGCGGGTCGGCGATTTCTCTGAGTTGTGATGGATAGTCTTCATCCGCAATGGTTAATATCCATGCCCCACATGCCTGCACTTGCGCGAATTTTTCCTCAACATCAATAACCCGTCGCTGTGTAAGCAAATTATCTAATGCTTGTGACGGGAGGCCGGCATTGCGTAATTCATTTTCTGTAGCATGCCAAGCCTTCTCCATGTCTTCGAAAAAATGGTAAAGTTGGGCAATTCGCTTGTGCCCCATTTGTGGGACCAAGCTAAAGCCCAACCAGTATTGATGCTGATGACTCACGCTGGAAACCTTTGAGTGACTAATGACATGCAGACAAGCATAGCAACCCTTTGTTGGCGTTGCAAATGCTTGCATGGTCATGAACGCGGGGGAAGCAAGCCTTCAAGCAATCGCACTGTCATAATGCCAGCATCGAAATCAATGTTCAAAATCGTCTGCTCAATTGCAGGGATAAGCACCTCGCCATATTGTGGGCTTTGCACCACATAGACATCATTGGCGCCTGTTTCGATGACATCGTTAATATGCCCTAGCAATTCACCTTCTTCCAGGTGTACCGCTAGACCAATAAGCTGGAAAAGGTAAAATTCCCCTTCCTCTAACGGAACTGCACTCGCAAGGTCAATCATCACAAGTTGGGTACGTAAGAGTTCTGCATCGTTACGCGTTGCCACTTCTTTAAGCTTGAGCAACCCATAACCTTTATGCATCCGCATGGCTTCTACGGCATAGGCTTTAATGTTGGCAGCTTCTGGGCTGGTGCCAATATAAACCTTTTCCAGTTCAGGAATGCGTTCCGGATAATCTGTTAAAATCCGAACACGCAATTCTCCGCGAATACCATGCGGACGCAAAATCTCACCCAGCAACAGATAGCGGGGCGTTGTATTATGAGACGATTTACTCATTGTATGATGCGTCAATCTATCTCAAGGATGATGCGCTTGCGATCCTTTGACATGGCGCGCAGTAGAGAACGTATGGCATTGGCTACCCGTCCATTCTTCCCGATGACACGCCCCATATCATCCGGCGCGACATGGAGCACAATCACAACCGTGTTGCGCCCTTCGCGACGGCTCACCCGTACTTCCTCTGGCTTATTAACCAGATTGCGGGCGATATGCTCGACCAGTTCCGTTTCCATAACCCGCGTTCCTCAATTTCCGCCTGTTGTATTATTCAGCAGCTTCTGCTTCAGCTTCGGCAGTGGCGGCTTCGCGGGCTTTTTGTTTAGATTCACCTGCTGCTGGAGCAGGGTGAGAGGTTTTCGGGTTCACTGTGCGCTGTGCCGCTGCTTCTTCGGCTTCGGCGATCAGTTTCTCTAAATCCTCACCCTGGCGCAGGCGTTGGTAACGGTCTAATGTGCCTAGGCGTTTGAGGATGCGCATGACCGGTTCACTGGGTTGTGCCCCAACGCTCAGCCAGTATAGCGCACGCTCTTCTTTCACCACTTCGGTGATAGGTTCTGTACGCGGGTTGTAATGGCCGATAATCTCGATAAAGCGACCATCACGCGGGCTACGGGAATCTGCTACAACAATACGGTAGCTAGGTTGTTTCTTCAGACCTACTCGGCGCAAACGAATACGAACTGCCATTGTCCTGCTTCACTCCTTAAAACATGCACCTCCGGTGAATTCGAAAGCTGTGACCGGAGGTTCTGCTTTGTCTATAAGATAAAGTTACCGAAACTTAGCGCAATCCTGGCAAATTGGGCATCCCTGGAATACGTGGGAAACGCCCTTTACGAAGTTGGTCCATCATCTTCTTCATCTGTCGGAATTGCGATAATACATCATTGACATCACGCACCTGCACACCACTGCCTCGCGCAATGCGCTTTTTGCGGCTGGCATTGAGGAGTTTAGGGCGGGCGCGCTCTTCTGGCGTCATCGAATTGATAATCGCCTCTACTTTACGAAGTCGCTTCTCTACATCTTCGTTGTTTACTTGCTGCATGGCCTGTAAACGGCCCATACCTGGCAACATGCCTAATAATGAACTCACCGACCCCATACGGCGTATTTTCTGAAGCTGCTCGAGGAAATCCTGCAACGTGAAATCGTTCTCCATGATTTTACGCTGCAACCGTTCTGCTTCAGCTTCGTCAAATGCCTCCTCTGCACGTTCAATGAGCGTCATCACATCGCCCATGCCGAGGATGCGGTCGGTTAGACGGTCAGGATGAAAAACTTCAAACCCATCGAGCTTTTCACCTGTACCAAGGAATTTAATCGGCACACCAGTAACGGCACGCATGGAAATTGCCGCACCACCGCGCGCATCACCGTCGACTTTTGTCAAAATCAAGCCGGTGATACCAACACGCTCATTAAAGCCAGATGCAATGTTGACCGCTTCTTGACCGGTCATCGCATCTGCAACGAGTAGCACTTCAGCGGGTTTTGTGCGGCGCTTAATCTCTTCCAATTCCGCCATCAGTGTATCATCAATTTGTAGGCGGCCTGCCGTATCGATGATAACAATATCCGCACCAGCATCTTTTGCTGCTTTTACACCATGCTCAGCGATGTCTGCGGGATTGGGGTCTGTGCCTTCCGCATGGTAGTCCACATTAATCTGCTTGGCCAAGGTTATCAACTGGTCGACCGCGGCAGGACGGTATGTATCACATGCGACGAGATAAGGCGTACGCCCTTCACGCCGCAAGTGCACAGCGAGTTTCGCGGCAGTGGTTGTTTTACCAGACCCCTGCAGACCAACAAGCATAATCACATGAGGCTTAGAGCTACCAGTGAAGTTCAAACGTCCTGGTTGCCCCAAAGTCTCTTGCAGCTCTTCGTGGACTATCTTTATCACCATCTGGCTTGGACGCAATGCTTTCAGTACGTCCGCGCCAATAGCGCGCTCTTTCACGCGCTTGATGAAGTCTTTCACCACTGGCAAAGCAACGTCAGCTTCAAGCAGCGCCATGCGAACTTCGCGCATTGCCTCATTGACGTGCTTTTCCGTGATTTTACCACCACGTCCGAGACGGTCGAACGTGTCTTGTAAACGTTGGCTCAGACTTTCAAACATGGTGTGCCCTTATACTAGAAATTGCGCCCGAAATTGTAGTTGACCCCTTACCGTCCGTCAAGGTTTGAACTCGTTCCCCAACTTTTATGGAAGTAGTAGCTGTTGCATGCACGGCACAATATCGGTTAAATCAGACATATTTTCAAATACATCTTTTTGCTCGCCGATAATTAATGTCGGCACGTCATTTAATGTGTGACGGCGGTCGCCTATTGCTTCCATATTACCATGGTCGCTGGTGATAATGATCACACCTTCGCTATCATCCCACGCATCGAGCACTCCTGCCATCACCTGATCAAACGTTTCTAATAATTTAATAGCATCTTCAAGTGGGCCACGGTGTCCCACCAAATCCGTCATCCAATGGGAATGAAAAGCAAAATCATAACGCCGCGATAGTTCAACTAGTTTTAGTCCCGCTTCATATGGGGTATATACTGGTACATCGTCAAAGCCGAGATGAGTTTGCCAGCCTTCGCCTGTCCAATCGCCAGATAGAGCTTCACCAGCACGATATTCCTCAATCCCAAATGTGGGTAATCCAGCGGCATGTGGTGCTTGTTGAAAACTGGCGCGCAAACGTTTGCCGCTGTCAACACCTGTATGCCAACGAGGTGGATAGGCTTCCAGTAATGCGGCGCTTTTACCGCTTTCTACCACTTGCTTGAAGATGTTTGTTTCATTCAAAATGGCGCGGGTTTGCGCATCTGGCTTAGGGCCATAGTGCTTACCTGTCATTTGTGGCACATTCAAACCAGTTAAGATTGCCGCTTGACCTGTGCCGCTTTGTGGGCGACCTTCTACCCCTAAACGCGCATCTGTTGGGATGAATAAGGCTCTTTGGGTGCGTTGTTTGCCTGTGCCCTTTAGCCAGCGGTGGTTGTTGGTTAAAGCTATTAAAGTGGGCATTTGAGCAATAGCAAAAGGATTGGTATTCGGGTCATCCTCGCCCAACCCGATACCATCAAGGAACAACATCAAAATACGCATATTATCAGCTTGTCATATAACTCAGCAAAAAGGGATTGCTGCGGCGTTCTTGGCCAATAGTGGTGATTTGCATGTGTCCAGGCAAAACTTGGGTGTCATCGCCCAGCGGAAGTAGTTTTTCTGTGATGCTTTGCATCAATTGATCATAGTTCCCGCCGGGTAAATCTGTCCGCCCAATACTACCTGCGAACAAACAGTCTCCCGCAAAGACAACACCTGCATCTGGACAGTAGTAGGCGATATGGTCTTGTGAATGTCCAGGTGTATATAGGGTTTTTAATTGGATGTCGCCAATTGCTATCTCTTCATTTTCATCACCGAGTAATCGATCTGGTATTGCCGCTTCTGGAAATGGCTTGCCGAAAAACATTTGCCCCTGTTCTGGTAACCGTTCCAACCATTCTGGTGCGCGATGATGTGCCCAGAAGGGGGCACCTGTCAACTCTTTTAGCGCTTTGCTGGCTAAAACGTGGTCAAAATGGCCATGTGTTGCCAGAATGAGCGCTATTTCCCAGCCTGCTTCTTGCGCTGTTTGCTGTAATAGCGGTGCATCGTCAACAGGGTCGATAACAATCGCTTTTCCGCTATTTGTATCGCCGATAATATAGCTGTTCGTGCCTATTGGCCCCAAAGTCAGCATCTTAATTTCTAAACTCATATTGTCACCTCTTGCACAGCCAGTTTACGGCGTAAGAACAGGTTGCGTAACTCGTTGATTTCTTCCATGCGTAATGCAATCGCCATAATGGCGAAAACGACTAGACCTGCACCTGCTTTAACCCCAATTTCGGCTATGATGAAGGCAAATCCGCGCATATGTAAGCCCAATTGTACCCATACTATATCTATCACCGAAATAGCTAACGCCATAACGAGGCTCGCTGCTAGCGCCTTGATGGTGGTTTGGGCTAATGCGCGTTCAGCAATTCCATGCCAGCGGCGCCGCAATAGCACTAACAAGAAGCTGACTTCAAATGCAACTCCCAGCGAATTGGCTAAAGCTAATCCACCAACATTGCCCCGTATGAGTGTTAGGGTGGGCGATATATCTACGAGGGTGAAGTTATTCAAAATGGTATAGCGCTCAGCGTTTGCTACATCGCTTAAGGCAAAAGATAACAGCAAGTTTATTGCCGCGCCGCCTAATGCTGCCAGCAAAGGGGTAAATGTATCTTTATCGGCGTAAAAACTGCGTGCAACGATTTCTAGCGCCGAGTGTACCACCAGCCCAAGTGCAAAGAAACGCAATGTGCTGTAGACCAGTACCGATGCAGAAGCATCGAATGCGCCGCGTTCTAACATACGAATGAGCGCTGGCCCAACAACTATCAGGCCAATCGCACCGGGGATAGTCGCCACCAAAATAAATCGTAACGCGCCAGCCATGGCATCCCTTTTGCCACTCTCATCGCCAAGTTCGCTCAATGCCGCCAATGTGGGGAATATGACCGTTCCCATAGCAGTGCCAATGAGCGTTTCGGGGATTTGCATGAGCCGCCAACCCCAATCCAATGCGCTAATAGCCCCCGCACCTAATCGAGATGCGATATTATTCATTACCAGAAAATTGAAACTGAAAACGCCCAACCCAGCGACGCGCGGCAACATCAAGCGAATGACTTTCCATAGGATTGGGTCTCTCAATCCCAATTCTGGCCACCACCGCGCCTTGTAATGTATTAAGCCAGGCACTTGTATGCCGAAATGCATCGCAGCGCCTAATACCGCACCCAATGCAATCCCGTGTACGCCCATAGGTTTGAGCAGGAAAATAACGCCAAATAGAATGCCCAAATCAAACATAATCGGGGCAAGCGCGGGCAATAGAAAATGGTTATGGCTGTTCAAGATGCCCATAGAGATGCCGCTGACTGAGAAAATCAGGGTACTGATGAGCAGAATGCGCATGAGTTCCGCAGTTTGTTGAATACCGCTGCTATCAAAGCCAGGTGCGATACTGGCGGCTATAGGCTCTGCAAAGATGAAAACCAGAACACTCACTAAAAATGTTACGCTGAATAATGTGTTGATTACGTGAGTAGCAGTGCGCCAAGCGCGTTCAGTTTTCCCCTGGGCTAGATAGCCTGCGAAAATTGGGATGAAAGCATGAGCAAGTGCTCCACCAGAAATCAGTGTGAAAATAAGCTCTGGTACGCGATTCGCAGTGACAAATGTATCCCATTCTTTGCCAACGCCAACTTGCTCTGCGATGATGAATGTCTGCGCCAAACTGATAGCCTTTGCCAATCCAAAAGCCACCATGACTAAAACTGTGGAGCGAGCTAGACGGCGGTTTCTGCTCTGACTTTCAGTAAATTGGGTTTGATTTTCCTCAGCAGTCACAATGGCCCACCTTTAGCTATTTAGACGGTCTAATGCTTCACTGGCTGGTGTATATTTGGGGTTATGGCGTAGTGCTTCCCGGTAGGCGCTTATCGCTTGATTAATTTCGCCCTGTGCCTCAAAAACGCGTCCGCGCCAATAGTGTGTTTCCTCAACATTGTCGCCACCATTGTTTAGATTAACGTTGGTGAAGCTCAAAACATCTTGGTAGCGTCCCACATTGAAGTAAGCTTCAAATGGCCCAAATTGATACCACAACATACGCCAGGGAACGCCAATTTGCCAAGCGCGGTCAAATGCAGCAGCAGCTTCTTCATAGCGCTCTAACTCAACCAGCGCGCTTCCCATATTGAACCAGGCAAACCCATCTTGTGGATTAGCGCGCGCTTCCTCTTGTGCTGTGTTAAAGGCCATCTCGGCTGCACTATCTTCTTCTGCTAAATTGCCCAGAATGTTCATTAAACGGGATTCATCTGTTTGCTGGTAAACCACGATAAATGTGCGGTTAAAATGACGCCATAGAGAATCAACTTGCGAAATTGTCTCAATATAGCCAGCTTCGCCAAATTCCTCTCCTAAAAAGCTATCGAAAAGCACAAATATACCTTGCGCATCATCATAACCCACCACTGTGCGATAGTGCCCAATCCATTCATAGGCTTCTGGCATCAATCCAGATTCAATAATGACCGGAAAACCAGCAGCAATTAATTCGCGCAACACCTCTGTATTGCCACCAATACGCACTAGTGCCCGCACGCCAGTTTGGGTATTGATGAAGTTGGCGATTTCATAAGGGCTGACATTTTTATCCAGTTTGTTTGGTTTTAAGAACGAGGCAGCAACCTCTTGGTCTTCTTGCCATCCATAATAACTCAATGCCATGGTGGTATTGGCTGGACCACAGTTATTCCAACTTTGCACAGTATAACGTAGCCCACCTAATCGAAAACTGATTGGACGGCTAGAGGTATTGGCAACGGTTTGAATGGTCTGCACACTTCCCGCTTGTGCTGGTGTTTGAGTAGGTGCAGTGGTTGGTGTTGGTTCTATCGTTGGCGTTGGAGTGGGGGGCAAAATCTCTACAGTTGCTTCCTGGGTGCTCTCTGGGGTTGCTTCAGGTATGGGGGTTGTATTGGTTGGTTCTTCGGTTTCTTCTGTGTTGCCCAATGGCAGCGCTAGCAAATCAGCAGGGTTGATGTCGCTTTGATTGGGCACAACCGTAGGAACTACGCCACCCTCTGGTGTTGGATTGCGAGGGATAAAAGCGTCCATAAAGGGCACAATTGTTACCACCCGAAATTGCTGCGGTGTTGTCAACACATTGCGGAAAATATAAAGGCCAGCAATACCGCCTAAGATGGTTAACAGGAAAAGCCCTATTGTGCCCCATAATAGAATACGTGGCGGTGCTGGAATACCTTCATCCTGTATACTGCGAACAGGCTGTGTGTCCTCTTGTTGATTGTTGTGCATGATTTAGCACTCCCAAAGCATTAAACATACCCAATGGGGTATTGATACCATATTCATTAGCTTTTATACACAATCAAGCGTGTTTTTCTCACATCGGCTTATTATATCTTCTCACTGCCCAAATATCTTACATGTGCATTGAGCAGCGGTTAACCGTTGTTTGCCCTACGCTTGATAAGCCTAGCTACTGCCTTATGTGGCTGTTAAAATGCGGCCTTATTCTAAATCGTTTGGATTA
>DAOTWU010000364.1:0-3279 GCA_034435735.1 Anaerolineae bacterium
CCAGATAATAGGTGGTGGTTTTGGTGATGAAGCCAATCCCCAACAACACACCCAATGCCCACAATGGCACACGGTGACCGCGCAAATAGCGGAGCGTTTGCCACAAGGTCAGGGCGATAACCGCTTCTGCCAGCGCATCATTATTCACCGAAGCGATGATATGCACATGCTGGGGCAACAAGGCAATAAAAGCCGCTCCAGCAAGGGCAATATAAGGGCGGGCAGGATACACTGTTTTCATGGCAGCATAGCTACATAAAACTGTGATAAGTCCTAATACCACTGAAAAGAGCCGCACAGCTATCAAATCGCCGTTGCTGAGGCGGTAGACGGGTGACGCCAGCAGATAGTACAGCGGCGGCTGGTGGTCTTCATATTGCACCTGTGGTAAAACGTCGAGCTTATCAGGATGAAAGCGCGTAGAGGTTAACTCGCCCAAGAGCGGCAAATCCCAATCGCCCATTTCGATAACGGGGCAACATCCTTTTTCCGCCACTTGTGCCACATAGTTATAATGTGCGGGTTCATCTGGGGCTTGCCAATCAGGTGTTTGAATAGCAAAAGCGGCGACTACAAATAAATATGTTGCCGCCAGCACAACCAATAAAATGCGTTCTATTGTTATGAGGGCTGAAGTTTTTTCGTTCATGCGGGCATTGTGCCCTTAATCCGCCATTTGCGCAATAGCGGAGCGAAAATTAACCCGCCATAATCGGCAAGCTGTTTATGTCACCATTGAAACGACCATAGCCCAAAGCAACCCAGCCATCAAGCCCGTTATAGCGAACTTTGAGCCATTGGGCGTCAGCGCTACGCCCAACAACGGGCAATGCGCCACCAGAGGGCACTTGCACTAAAACATCGGCAGCCGTAGTGGGCGCGGTGCGGAGGTTGAGAGTGTAATCAGGTAGATAGCTCAATTCATGGGGTGCTGTATCGCTGGATGCAGGTTCTTCGGCGACGGGATAGGCCACCACCACGACACGACCGGTATAAATACTTTGAGTGTTATCCCACGTTTGTGTATCACAAGTGATAATTGTGAGGCGGTTATCACCAGTGGGGTAGACAGGGGATAGGTCATTGAGGTGAACCCGCCCCACGCTGGCGACAACATAACGCCAAACTTGCCCGCCACCATTGATGATAATCTCATCGCCAGGCTGAAGGCTATCTAAATTGATGAATATATCGGGCAAAGTGGGGCTAACTTGTGAGTGACCGCCAAGAACGACATTCCCGCCCTGCCCAAACCAAGCGGTCTGGTCAAGATGCGCCACTTGCATCCGTAAACTACTCACATCCCAAGTAATACGACCATCGCCAAAATCGCGGATATAGGCAGGCACAATTGGCGCTTGAACGCCAATGGCGGGAATTGTGATGGTAAAACCATCATCATAAGCGCGAACATTCCCAACAAATTGGCTAAAGAACACCAGAACAAACCCAAGAGATAGGAGAAGTGCATGCCAAGTGTGTTTTGCGAGATTGTAGCGACGGCACATAATTAACACTCCATTGTGTTAAAGTTGCTAAAATTAATCTAATTTAATTATTCATCAACTTTAATCAATTTTCCATTTATCTTTTGTGTTTCTGATAAACATTGCAGCATTCGAACCAACACACAATTAATGGTTAGAAAATTGATACTATGTACACATAATTTCAACTATCAACCAAAGAAGCGGAGAAGCGCTTATATGTTTTTAAGACAAAACGGGATTAAAATAGAGATAAGTGAACTATGGGGGAGTGGTCTGGAGGGTGTAGTATGGTAACAAAACGCAACTACTGGATATTCATTCTATTTGCATTGCTATTGGTACTAGGCATCAACATCGCAGAAGCCCAACCCGGCGCAATCTGGATGGGGCGGTTCTACAACACAACCGACCTCACTGGCGCGGTGATGTTCACCACAACAACGGATGAAATTGCCTATAACTGGGGATTGGGCGCACCAATAGCGGGAATGAACAGCGATGCTTTCTCTGCGCGATGGACAACAACAACCTTCTTCAATAATTCCACATACCGGTTTTACTTGTTCGCTGATGATGGCGTTCGCTTATATGTTGACAATATCCTGGTGCTAGATACATTTGCACAGCCACAGCCCGCCCAATTGCTCACTATAGACCGCCCAATGACAGCGGGTACACATACCATTCAAATCGATTATCAAGAGCGTGGTGGAGAAGCCTATCTCTATGCTGGCTGGGATGATATGGCCATGATGCCGACCGAACCAAATTTACCGCTGCTCTCCAACATGCCATTAAGTGGCGTATCATGGACTGGCCAATACTATAACAGCACCACACCAAGCGGCTCACCTGTTGCTATCGTCACCACCAGCGATATTGATTTTGACTGGGGCAGCGGCTCGCCATTGGCCAGTGTCAATACAGATAACTTTTCTGCCAGATGGCAAGCCACCGCAACGTTGAACGGCACTTACCGCATTGATGTGAGCGCCGATGATGGCGTGCGGGTGTATATCGATGGCATTAATTACATCAACGAATGGCACACCGCCCAAGCCCGCACCTACTCCACGACGTTTACCGTAACGCCAGGGCTGCATACGATTATTGTCGAATACTTTGAAGCGACAGGCGTTGCGTTCATCGAGTTCGATATTACGCCTGTTTCTGGCACGGATTATGACCTGCCGGGCGGCATCTGGCGCGCCGAATATTTTGATAATCCCGATGTGAGCGGTTCGCCACTCAAGGTTGAATTGGTCTACACACCTATGTCTGACTGGCGCTTAGACCCGCCAACGCCGTTAGTCTCGGCGGATAACTTCTCGGTACGGTGGACCAGTCATCCTATCTTGGCAGAGGGCACATACCGCTTTGATATTCAAGCGGATGATGGTGTGCGGCTATATGTCGATGGCGTCTTGCAAATTGACCATTGGCACAGCGCACGGGCAGAGGTCTATAGCGCGGAAGTGCCTTTACAACAAGGCGAACATGAAATCGTCGTCGAGTTCTTCGATAATAACTTGCTGGCATTTTTGACGTATACCATGACCCGCATTGGCGACTACACACCACAGCCGCAAGACACTGGCGCTATTGGCACGATTACCGCCTTCCGCTTAAATGTGCGGAGCTTACCAGATGCCAACACAGGCGCGGTCATCGCCAAAGTGAACGAGGGAGAGAGCTTCCCCATCGTTGGGCGTAATGCTGATAGTACATGGTGGCAAATTCAACTGCCTGATGGTCAGTTAGGTTGGGTATTTGGGCGCTATGTTGACGC
>DAOTWU010000365.1:0-1661 GCA_034435735.1 Anaerolineae bacterium
TCGTCAAAGTGGCGTCGCTATCGGCTGGCAAAAATGAATTCATCAGCGCGAACATGGATTGCACTTTGCCGATATGGTGCTGCTTGGGAATAGGCAGGCAAAGGTAGCGCATGCCCCAAATAGAGAGTTCCCGAATGGCAGGCGCAAGTTCATAACCTAGCTGGTCTAACTCGTAAACGGTGGCGGCGGCTGGTGGTGGCAAAACTCGTTGCCGTAAAAGTTTGCGTTGTTCCAACTCTTTCAGGCGTAAAGAGAGCAAATTAGTGCCGATGCCAGGCAACCCACGTTGTAAATCTGTGAAGCGGCGTGGGCCAAACATCAATTCTCTGATGATTAACAGTGTCCAACGTTCACCGACGACATCCATCGCATAAGCCAATGGACAGTATTGGCTGTAATTTCTTTTACCCATAGCAGCACCCGCGGCTTTTAAGATTACGATATATAAAGTATACCCTATATTTATCTATAGTGGTTTATTTAAAAAGTTAAAAGTCATAAAATTTTGTAAATAGGGAACTTAAAACTATCACCCAATTTATAGAGGGATGTCACTACTCACCCACCACTTTTCTTTTTTATACTACAGACATCATATAGTTTGCGACATGGTATGCCTCCTGAAAAGGGTGAGGTTGCGCTACCTCACCCCTATCTTTAACAAATAGCGCAAATTGCGAGCAACATTTCTCCACTCTCCTCACAAGCAGCGCCCCGTAACTATCGGGGCGCGTTGGCTTCTGGTGAAAAATTACGCCCCAATTCACTCAGAATTGAGGCGTGGTTATCCAGATTAGGTTATTGATTTATTTGAGCGTTACTGGAATAGGCGTGCAGCTACTGGCCACATTAGCGTCATATTCGCAGCGCGCCAGCACGTTCGGCGTCAAACTGCCGCCAAATTCAAAGACAATCACCATGACCTTACCATCTTCATCTGGCCCAATCATCGCCTGGAATTCACCATCTGGCAGCATCCATAATTGCACGTAGCCGTCCGCTGTTTCTGCCAATAGCTGGGCGGCAGCCAATGGCAAGCGGTCATGTAGCGTGTCGATAGTCGTCAGCGGCACATTGAGAATTGGCAAGCCGTCCTCGTCGTAAACCTCAATGCCAATGCCGCCATGCGCGTAGATATTCACGCCAGGCTCGGTATTGGGAATGCGGTGGTCGCCGAAGAACGCCGTCGCTTCTGCATTACAGGTCACGCTTTTATAAATTGGTCCAGTGATGGGGAATCCTCCGCCAGGGAAAAACGGTAAGCCGCCCGCTGCTTTGGTGAAACCTGTTGTCATGCCATATCCAGCAACCTCTAAAACGGCGCCATCTGGCACAGGATTATAAAGCTGGATTGTCAATGTGATGTTGCTACCAGTTGGGCCAGTTCCCCAACCTTTTTCGCCAAAGCCCAAATCTGCCTTGGGCGCGGCAACTTGTTTAACAGGGACGAGAATAGAGCCATCAACGATGAAAAAGCCATAGTCGATTGAGAAAATATCTCCCCCAGCATTTTTGAACCCTCTTGGGCTATCTGGTAGATTGTAGTTAATTGTTACCGTTTCACAATCGGAAGAGGCGCTATTGAATTGGAAGCCCGGTGAAGGCGCTTGCCCATCAATAGGATTAAGTTGCGTTGCCCCCGCTATGCCCCCTATTGTCAA
>DAOTWU010000366.1:0-2529 GCA_034435735.1 Anaerolineae bacterium
CCATATAGCCCTATGCCAAGTCTATTAGCGCACTTTGTAGTATAAATTCCTGTAATTTTCAGAAAGATAACATTTTACAAACGTTTTTAACGGGAGCAAAACTATCTTTCAATTGCAAAGATTTTCACATTGTCCACGTAAATAACTGCCAAGGAATAGGGTTGGGTAATAATCAAAAAATTAGGCTGGAAGCCGTTGCTCCACAATGTGCGGAAGTTTCTTGGTGTATATGTGGCGAACAGCTCACCATCTATATAGAAATTGATAGCAGGTATGGTATCTATCGTTTCAATGCGGAAGTTATACCACTGATCATATTGTAAATAACGTGTGCGGTTAGAAAATACATCGATAGTTCCAGCTGCCCCCTCTAAAATCGCGGTTATAGCAACGCGCATTTGCATATCCATTTGAAACATGAAGTTGCCAATATAGGGGCTACTATTGAGCATAAGCGCAAACGTACCTACTGTTTCCCCTTCTTTCTCACTACTGAACATGATGTCAGCTTCAAAGGCCATGTTTTGATAGTAGATGTCGGATAGCCGCAAATTTTGCTCAACGAACTCATCTAGCGTTTCGCCTTGAATACGAAAGCGGTTGCCATCTTGTTCGTAAACGATTCTGGCTGTGGGTGGGTTAAAGCTTGTTCTCTGTATCTGGAAATTGCTGAGAAACTCGTCCCTATCCCCTGCCTGCTCAAAATCAAATTCCTTCAATAATTGGCCATCATGCACTATTGCCGCTGCTGCTACTTCTGTGGCGGACGAGGTTGATGGCGGTTCGGTTGGGCTATCGGTAGCCGTAGGATTTTGCGTTGCTGTGCTAGTGGCTGTTTCGGTTGGGCTATCAGCCGCAGACACGGCGGTGGTGGCTGTGGGGTTTTGAGCCACCACTGGTGTTGCGCTAGCCTGTAAAGTGCTGGGTTCATCTGTGATAGGCGCTACAGAATTTGAATTTGCGTTTTGCAGCAATATGGCCGCGGCAATGATAAAAGCAATCACGCCCACAGTCGCTATGAATAACACAGGCGTAGATAAGCGCCGTCCGTCAGCCTTCTCTGGCTTAACAACCGTTGTCTGGGCATCATCTTTTGACTGCACAGTCTCTGGCGTTTTGGGAATGATGGTTTTGCGTGTAATGGCAGCGACGGTATCTGACCTGTTGACTGCTTCGGCAAAAGCCTCTGCCAGCGCGCCGCATGTTGGAAAGCGGTCGGCAGGGTCGTTGGCCATCGCTTTCAAAATAACTTGTTCAACTTCATCAGTTAAATTGGGGCGCAGTTGGCTTGGCGGGGTTAGGGGTTCTGAATTGACGTGCATATATATCACAGCTAAGGGTGTATCGGCTTGGTAGGGGGTTTTTCCGGTGACCATCTCATAAAGGACAATCCCTAATGAGTATTGATCGGATGCAGGCGTTAGTTCTTTCTCACCACGACATTGCTCCGGACTCATATATTGTGGTGTGCCGATAAGCCCTGTGCCAGTTAAGCCTTGAGTTTGCCCTTCAACAATTTTGGCAATACCGAAATCTGTGAGATAGGCATTGCCCAGATTGTCAATTAATACGTTACTGGGTTTGATGTCACGATGAATGATATTGTGAGAATGCGCATAATCTAAAGCACTGGCGATTTGCTTCAACAGCTTACTGGCTTCCTTGAATGAAAGTGCCCCTTGCTTGATGAGGTCTGCCAGTGTGCCTGTATCCATATAACGCATAACCATATACATAATGCCGTCTTCTTCCCCATAGGAGAAAATAGGCAAAATATGGATATGCTCTAATTTAGCAATCGCCCGCGCCTCATTCTCAAACCGAATGAGAAATGTTTCATCTTTTGCAAAATGTTCGGGAAGTATTTTTATAGCTACATAGCGGTCAGTTTTGGGGTCATAGGCCTTATAGACTGTGGCCATACCGCCTTGACCAATTTGGTCGATGATATTTGTGCCAGCTAAAGTGCGCCCAATCATTATTAACCCTCACTTATAGCTCATATAATAGTTAATGCCGTAAGGGTTATTTATAGAAAGTAGCGCTGTTGGCGATGCATAGTAACCCAAGTGGCAAATGATTTGCGGCGACATCTTTAGTATAGCCGAAAATTCAAAATGTGCATTCTTAATATTATGCTATATTTATATATGTGGCACCAAATATGGCTATGTTTTTAGGTGGGGATTTAATTTTGGATAGCTAATCCCCAATTGTGAATTGGGAGCATAAGTTTAAGCGGAGCGATGAACTCATGGATAAGATACAGTTTATCTGGGATGATGAAGCACATACCGCCTTGCGTGTTGAGTGGTATCCTAATTGGACGTGGGATGATTATGACTACGCCATTAAAAAAGCTGTCGAGATGTTAGGCGAGCAAATCGCCACCATCCCAACCATTAACGTTTACCATCCTGGCACCCGCTTGCCTAAGGGTAGCCCCATTCCTCATTTCAACCGTATGGCGCGCAAGATGCCGCAGAATGTCGCCGTGCTTGTCACACAGGACCCCGTCACCGCGCGCGA
>DAOTWU010000367.1:0-5573 GCA_034435735.1 Anaerolineae bacterium
AAATGTGCACTCTTATCGTTAAAAGTCCTGAATGTTGGCGCATATGGTCAGGGCTTCTGGGAAATGCGCGAAGACGAGGAAGATGAATAAACAATGACAGAATGGGTAACCGTTTGCAAGACAGCAGAACTGCCGGATGGCCAACGCGAGGTTTTTGGCATCGGTGACCGTTGGATTGCCGTTTTTAATGTTAACGGCAAGTATTATGCCATTGAAGACCTTTGCCCCCATGATGATGGTCCGGTAGCTGAAGGTGAACTGGATGGTTACGAAATAGAATGTCCGCGTCATGGCGCTCGTTTTGATATTCGAAATGGTAGCGTAAAAGCTCCGCCCGCATTGCAGGATGTGCCATGGTATCAGGTGCGTGTCGTTGATGACGAAGTGCAAATCGCACTGAAGTAAATACAAGTTGCAAATTGCCCATCGTTCCGCGATGGGTTATTAATTTCCAGAGGTTTGATAGAGATGAATGCAATACCAAAACGAGCACTTGTTTTTGGCCATCGTGGCGCTAGCCATGATGCGCCGATGAATACACTCCCCGCTTTCGAGTTAGCCCTTGCCCAAGGCGCTGATGGTGTAGAGTTGGATGTTCAATTAACCCGTGATGGTCATCTTGTCGTGATTCATGATGAAAGCGTTGATGCCACCACCAATGGTCATGGCTTTGTGCGAGATATGACGCTGGCAGAGCTTCGTGAGTTAGATAGTGGTTCGTGGTTTGGTGCACAATTTGCCAATACGCAAATTCCCACGTTAGATGAAGTGTTTGAAACGCTAGGGCGGCGTATTATTATTAACGTAGAAATAAAATCAAAATCGTTGCGCCCTACCAATATTGAGGCCAAAGTTGCCGAAGTCATTCGCCGTCATGCTATGCAAAAGCATGTGATTGTATCGTCATTCAACCCTATGGCGTTGCGGCGCTTTCGCAAACAAATGCCAGATGTTGATATAGGCTATTTGCACGCGCCCAACCTGCCATTTTATCTATCTTGGCTTATGTTAGGCATTGCCTATCAAGCAGACCATCCCTATGAGCAGAGTGTTGATGAGCAGTATATGCAAAACGCCCGCCTTAAAAATCACCCGGTGAATGTATGGACAGTTAACGACCCAGAGCGCGCGCGTGTGTTGAATGCTTTAGGGGTGCATAGCATCATGACCGATATGCCTGCTGTCATTATTGAGGCATTATCGCGCCCATGAAACTTTGGTGGCGTTTAATACAATTCGGTTTCCATCTACTTTATAACCAGCTAGCGTTCACCTATGATATGGTGAGTTGGCTGGTGTCACTTGGTTCATGGCGTCACTGGCAACGTGCTGTTATCCCTTTTTTGCCTCCACCAGCAGATGTGCCTATTCTTGAATTAGCGCATGGTACAGGCAACTTGCAATTAGATTTACTAGCTGCAGGGTATCAAACTATAGGCTATGATTTATCGCCGTATATGGGGCGGATAGCCCGCCGAAAGCTATTGCGTGCTGGCTATCAAATGCACCTTGTACGGGGTAAAGCTCAGCAACTCCCTTTTCCTACTGGTGTTTTCGCTGCCGTTGTTGTCACATTTCCCACCGCTTTTATCATTGAGCCAGCCACATTGAAAGAGGCTCATCGCGTTTTAAGTGATGATGGTGTGCTGATTGTCGTGAGCGGGGGGATGTTGACAGGCGGAGGGTTGTTAAAACGCTTTATCGAATGGCTTTATGTAATTACAGGGCAGCGGAAAAGTCATTTATCATTGCACTATTTTGAGGATTTTGGCTTCACCGTATCACTTGAACAGGTGGCGTGCCCTCGCAGTATTGCACAAGTGCTCGTTGCTCGAAAAATTTGAAATTTTCTAAAACAAACTCTGGTAATTCATTTTTGCTCATGCTATACTGTCATCCACTTGGTGGCTGTAGCTCAGTTGGTTAGAGCGTCTGGTTGTGGCCCAGAAGGCCGTGGGTTCGAGTCCCATCAGCCACCCAACAAAAAAGCGCCTTTTAGGCGCTTTTTTGTTTCACTCTCGCTTCAATTTCACCAACTGCTTGCGCAACTGGTAACGCAACCCACGTATCCGTATATCAACTTTGTGGGGAACGGCCTCTTCAAACGAAACTGCACGCATTTCCGCTGTTTCGCTTGGTTTGGGCAAACCAAATACTTCAAACACGCTTTTCCAGCCTGAATCTTCGCCACTATCTGGAGCTTGCGCGCTTGATTGTGACATTTTAGGGGTATGGACTGCTTTTTCTTCGCGAAGGCTAGCGGTGACAGGCTTTTCTGAAGCTGTATTTATTGCTTCAGGCACTTGCTCCAAAAAATCAGGTTCGCTAGGAGATTGCTCTGCCGCTTCATCTTGTATTGCAGGCATACGCGGGCGTGTATCATCTTCAGTTATGGCTGGTTCTTCAATAACAAGGCTTTCACCTTCTTCCAGATGCCGCCACCTTGCTCTCCGCTCTACATCTGGCGCATCTCTCATCAAGGCTGCTGAACGATATTCCTCAGCCTCTCCTTTGCGATTGGCTTTGATCAAATGCCCTAAAGCTTGTAGACTATCAGCCATCGTATTTTCCAGCTTGCGCCGTAACAGGGCGTTACGCATCCCACTAAAGGGGCCTTTTATCTCATACATAAACAGCCATTGGATGACCGTGCCATCTGGTGTATCTTGGATGCGTAAAATCCCTTGACTGCTGTGGAAGGGCATACCATCGATATAAGTATATTCAAATCCAATACGGTCATACCATGCTGTGGTCTCTATGATGGATTCTCTACCATTATTAGCAGTAAAACGCCAGCGTACACCGGGGCCTTTACGTATAGAAGACAAAAATGCCACTTGCTGGCAGTCTATCCACCACTCTGGCAAGCGACTAATATCACTAATAACAGCCCACGCATCTTCTGGGCGAACATTTAATAAAATGCGTTCATCAATAGGTCTCATAACAGCCGATTATATCCTGTTTCGTCTCTATACCCAAACCCTACAGCTTTGTGTTAAACTCAGGTCGTGTGATTGTACCACTGTAACTCTATGGCACAACAGAGAAGTTATCTGCAGTTAAAAGGTTGATGCTTTTGCCTAGTCCATTCTTTGTTTTCGGTTTTGTTCTCGCCACGCTTATCGGCGCATTATTTCATCTTTTTGTTGGCGGTGATGCTCGAAAACTGGCTTTATATTTACTGGCAGCATGGCTTGGTTTTGGAATAGGGCATCTGTTCGGCGTCATGTTTGATATTAATATGCTTAACATTGGCCCGTTGCGTGTCTTTGCGGCGATTGTTGGTGCAATTATCGCTCTTTTAATTGCCTATCTTTTTACAACTTCTCGTGCGCGGCGACGTACTCTATAAAGGTGATAGCTTATGGCGGATGAGATGAACGACACTTCAGCAGCAGAGAATACGTCAAATAATCGTTGGTCAGTTAGCCGTATGGCTATTATTTTTGTTGGTGTGTTTCTTGGCCTACAGCTACTCATTTTCATCATTGGGCTTATCTTAGCCCTTGCGGACGTGCAGGTTGCTGGTGCGGTTATCAGCTTATTTCGTGATTATGTCCTGCTTGTCCTTGCTTTAGAAGGTGTTCTCATTATCGCTGGTTTAGCAATTGTGGCTGTTCAAGTCGCTCGTTTGGTTAATCTCATCCGTGCTGAAACCCGCCCCATTCTCACTGATGCCCGCGAAACTGTAGGCACATTGAAAACTACAGCTGAATTTGTTGGGAAGGAAATGCGAGAGCCTGTCGCCCAAACACGTAGTTTCATGGCGGGCTTAACAACTTTTGTCCGTGAACTTCTGGCTATCCGCCGCCTAATTCGTCGCCGTCCATCACCTGAGGAAAATGGCGCACAACAAGAGCCTATTACAGACGATATGTCACAAGATTAGCGTCCTTCAATTTTTTTCAACGCTTCCCCCAAATGCTCGATAATATCGCGTGCAATGACACTGCGGTTTGTGTGGGTACACCCCGCTAAAACGCCGCTTAAACCATGCAAATAAGCGCCTGCTATAGCTGCCTCGAAAGGCTTTGCCCCTTGTGCTATTAGTCCTGTGATGATTCCTGCCAAAACGTCACCTGTGCCTGCTGTCGCCAACGCATCAGTTTTGAAGGGCAAAACAACTAAGTTGCCATCTGGTGAGGCAATTAGTGTGTGCGCCCCTTTTAGCACCAAAACAATACCCCATTCTTGAGCTTTTTCACGGGCTAATTCCCAGCGGTGTTGTATAACCTCTTTGGTGTTTACACCGGTTAACCTCCCCATCTCTCCAGGATGAGGTGTTAAAACACAGGGTGAAGTTAAGCGTTCCCACCAATTGGGAATAGTCGCTAGTAAATTGATGCCGTCCGCATCGATAACGGTTGGCGGTAACGGCGTATCCAACATGCGTTCAAGTAAGTGGTGTGTTGTTTCTGCACGCCCCCAACCTGGCCCAATGAGTAGCGCCTTGTAATTGGGTAAAACTTCGCTCAGGCTTTCATAGGATGCGTCTGAAGTGAAACCCTCTTCAGAAGGTAACGGCAGCCAAGTGACTTCAACGTAATGGGGGGCTAGCGCCTTAACAACTTCACTATCAGTACCAACAGTAACTAAACCCGCGCCAGCTCGATATGCCCCTAATGCGGCCAAGCCAGCGGCGCCGATATATTGGCTACACCCTGCCAAAATAAAGGCTTTGCCAAATGTTCCTTTATTACTTTCCAATGGCCTTGAAGGTAGCATTGCTCGCACATCTTCCCCATCTGCCACCACTATATTAATTTGAGATAGCTCCGGTAATGTTTCAGGCACATCAATAGGTGCAATGCTGATTTTCCCCACATATCCAGCACCGGGGAAGTTAAATAATCCAGGCTTAGCTGCAATAAAAGTTATCGTTTCATTCGCCACTAGACTGTTAGCGTCAATATCTCCGGTATCACAATCCAAGCCGCTGGGGCAGTCAATCGCTAAAATGAGGGGGCTACTTGCTGGCTGCTCCGGCGCTTCGGGAATAACGACTTCTCTTTTTATGGATTGCATCTGTTTTAGTTCTTGTTTTATTGTTCGTAAAATTCCCGCTACGTTGTCTCTAAGAGGTAAGCGAATGCCAATCCCAAATAACGCATCAATAATTAAGTCAGAGCTATTGATAAGATTTTTTAAAACACGTCTATCTCTATCATCTTCCGCATAGGCAAAAAACAACCCCATATCCCGTGCTAAACGGTAATTCTTATCTGTATCATCCCGCTTTTTCAGTAAATAGAAACGCACTTGAAAATCACTATTCTGAGCAATATACCGTCCCGCAACGAGGCCATCTCCGCCATTATTGCCAGGGCCGATGAGTAACGTCACCCTAGTTTCATGTTTTCCATCCAGCATGGCTAAAGCCCGCTTCGCGGCAGCCCGCCCTGCATTTTCCATCATGTCTTCATAACTAACGCCATGCCCATTTTTTGCAGCTTTATCCGATGCCGCTTCAATCGCGCGCATTTCCGCTACTGTGACCACTTTGTACATCGTCACACTCCTGTTTACTGAAATATCGCTATTTTATGCTATCGATTAATAATCAAAAA
>DAOTWU010000368.1:0-1529 GCA_034435735.1 Anaerolineae bacterium
TAGCGTGAAAGCTATCGAAAAAACTATCCCACGCCACAACAGCGCCAATGATGATCGCACCAATAATGCTTAATGTGATGATAGCGCCCTGTTGCAAACCCTCACGCAGAACAGTTCTTCCCCACAGACTTCTACGCAGCCATAACACCGCCCCAATGAAAAATGCGATTCCTGCCACCAGTATAGTGAATGCCGCTTGTGTCACTATTTTCACATCCACCATATGGCGCAATTCACGCTCATTGAACATCGAACATTGTCGGCCTTGGGGTAGGGGCGGGTAACATAATGCCCCCTCTAATTGCAGGTCACCCAGAAAATGAATATCTTCCCCATTGAGCAGGTATGCCACGGCCATAGGTGCATAAGTCAGCCTATCTTCCTGTGAGAAGCCATAACCATCTGGGGGAAAGTCTGGACGATGATACTCTATTGTCAAGAAAAGCGGCGTCATCACTGCCCGCACACTGATTAAAGTGAGGAGTATAGGCACAGCAACAGCGATGAAAAATCGCACTATGTAATACAGCCAACGCTTCTGCATAAATTAATCCCTGCGTAATTGGTCTGTGTCACCACTGAGTAGAAAATTCAATACCAATGAATCTACTAGCGTCTCAACCGGGGCACGGTTATCGGTGAAAATGATGTCTGATTGCCCTAGTGGTACTAACGAGGCCACACTACGCTCTAATACAGTTCTCAACATAGATGGCGTTGTTGCTGCCAACATATCAAGATTTTGCTTGAGATTTTCTTGCGAAGTGGTTTGTTGGGTTGCCACCAAAATTGTATTGAAAGAGTGTGGCACATCAATAGCGTGCACACTGGCGAAAACCTGTAGCATTGTCGCAGTTAATGCATCGACTAAGCGCCTATCACTATTTGTGCGCCCAACGTTAATCGCAACAACCCCATCATCTGTCAGTTGACTGGCTAACTCCTGAAAAAACTCTACAGTGGTTAAATGCCATGGAATATAAGGTGGGCGGTAAGCGTCAACTGCAATAACGTTATATTGTCGCTTTAGTTTGCGCAGCACATAGCGCCCATCTTCCACATACACCGTGAGACTGGGCATTGCTATCTCATTCATGTCGAAAAATTGTGCCCCTGCCGCCACTATATCAGGGTCAATCTCTACACCATCGACCGGAATATCTCCATAAACATGGATATACTGTCGGGCAATCGTCCCGCCAGCTAACCCAATAATCAATACGGATTGCACATCATTCGGCGTGTAGGGAGGGGTGTTAAAATAAGGGGCTGCTAAAAAATAATCCCATGTTCCCTCATAAATGAAAGTGCTTGGATGCCAAATGCTATGGACGCCTTGCCCCTCATTCAGAAGCAAATACCGGTAACCGCGTTCATCCTCTTGCACTTGAATATAGTTATAAGCGCTTTCATCTTCTAGCAATAGTGTGCGACCATCAGGCGGTGGGCGAAGCGGGCCGCTCAATACAACCAGTGCCAGTACTACAATTAGCACAGGTTGCCATAGCCACCGCAGTGCCCGTATTTTT
>DAOTWU010000369.1:0-4473 GCA_034435735.1 Anaerolineae bacterium
GCGGTGGCCGGCGGTGGTGGCGGGTCAATCAATGGTGTGCCCTCTACTGGGCCGGAAGCAGTGACCACAGTCGGCGCGATGAAGCCACGCCCGCCCATGGGCACTTCGATGTAGTACCAGCCTGAACCTGTGCTAGAGCGCCCCAGCACCACAGCAGTCTCACCATTGAACAGCGCGCCCATCACCGGATAAGCAGTGCTATCACCAGTGCGCACGTTGGCATCAACCAACGCCGTTACGCGCGGGCGGTTGTCCTGTGTGGCAGTGGGTGGCGGTGGCGGTGCAGTTGGTTCGGCGGGTTGTGGCGTCGGCACAGATGGCTGTGCAGGTTGCTCACCACCGCCAGCAGGCGCTTGTCCGCCAGCGGGTGCAGCGCCCAATTCGGAAATACTGGGCGGTTCGTTTTCAACGCGCAGCGGGCTGACGACATGCGTCACCGGCACCTGGTCAGATGTAGAAACTGTCAGGCGCAATTCATACAGGCCATCGGGCGTGGTAGTCGTATCCCATACGCCAAGCACATCCCCACGCACGCGCGCCGCAACCGGCAGCACAGCCGGGAACCATGGCGCGTCATCCTCTGCTGGTGTGCCGTCGTCGTTCAACGGGCGGAACTCTAAAAAGTAGCCCGTCATGTTGTTGACGTTAGCTGTGCCGTAGATGGTGGTTTCACCACGCACGACATAAACCGGTGGCGGCCAGCCGATATAGGCATCTTCACGGTACTCGCCCGTCGGCGTAGGTATGGCATCCTGCGCTGTCGAAGCAACGGAGAGCACCGCGATTAAAATTAGGCACGCGACAAACACTATCCGTTTCATAATCTCTCCTAAAAAGTCCTCACAAAAAGCTTCAGTAATTCATTCTACCAGATTGCTGGGAATTTTCGCCCCTACGCTTTTCCACCGTACAGGCAACTAATCGCGCGTCACAACGTAGGCTGCCAGCTTCAATGCGCCCCATATGATGAAGATAGGCAAGACCAGCGGCACGCCCATATCCAGCACCATCCGCCCGATGAAACTATCGCCCACAGGAATTTGGCGCACAAGTTGCAACATGACGAAATACAAAATGCCTGTACCCATCGCCGCCGACATCGCTGTACTGCGATATGATACTATCGAGCCAATCAACACGCCGACCGCGCCCACCATCATCGGTTCTAGCACCATACGCGCCAGCGCCACTACAAAACCAATGATAATGGCGACATGCGCCAAAAGCGGGTATTCGGTTGGCGGCCACATCACAGCATAGTTCATCACAATCACAGGCACAGAGAAAAACACCGCCACACCAAACAGAACAGACCATAAATCCATCTCGCGCCACATAGCCGCCGCAATCTTCCCCAGAAAAATATCGCGCAGGTCAAGCGGCGTCGTGCGCAATAAATTCAGGGTATCGTTGCGCAATTCCTGCGACATCACATCCGCCGCATGAATGGCAACATTGAGCAAAACGCGCATATAGGCATAATACGCCAGCGGCATCGCCAACACCGACGCCACCACCAACGGCGTCCATAAATCGAAGATGAACGGCGCCCATGCTGCCAGCAACACCAAACATATCTGTATCGCCGCCGCCATCACCAGCGGTATCACATCCGGCGGCACAGTCTTCCAATACATCCCTAAATGACGCCGCACAATTGGGTTGCTCTGCTTTGCCCACTTGGGCAATTGAAAGCGCTGCGGCAGTTCATCTCCCCACAGGGCAGGTTTGTCTTTAGTGGTAGAAACCATGTTTTCGCCCCTTTGCTTTTGAAAACTCATTTTTAGCCTGATTTGCTATCTAACTGTCCATCCCAACACATTTCAAGTTTACCGCTAAATATGGCCTGATTTTAGGCGCTTAAATGTGTATTTGCTGAGAATGCTCTCACGAAGAAGCCGCTTGCGCTGTCGCGGTGGCATCTCTATCAAGCGCTTGCGCCGTCGCCTGATAGTCTGCGGCGTTGCGCGTAGCTGCCGCATTCAATGCCTGTACCGTGCCTTGATAGTCTAAAGCCGCCTGTGTGCTTTGCTGCGCGCTCAAATTGGCCTGTGCTGTTTGTGTGGCAAAAATCGCCAGACTGCTCTGCGTGGCGGTGGCATCTAGCTCTTCTTGGCGGTTGTTCAACGCTGCTTCTGTCTGGCGCAGGTCATGGGCACTCTGTACCAACACAGCCCGTGTCTCATCCAAAGCCAACTCTGTCGCGCGGTAGTCCTGCCCAAAGTTGGGCAATAAAATCAATGTCCCCGCCCCCAAGAGCATCACCAAAAATAAAAGCACCAGCAGCGCCACCACCAAGCAAGGGCTACTGCCACGCCGCCGAGGGGGCAATCCTTTGCGCTTTTCTGGTGGCAAAAACTCCGGCAAGGGTGGGGGCGGTCCCTGCCGCAATAAATCGCCCGCGCGTGGTGTTTCCTGTGTCATGAGCATTACCTTGTGCTGATTATCGCCTTGACGTATAGTCTAACTATAAAATACGAACTTATTCAATGAGATGGTTCTTATGGAATCTTCAACATCTCCTATCCAAGAAGAAACAACCTCTATCCGCTACTTCGCAGCAATGGCGCCATTGCTCCTCGTCATCGCGGTGCTCTTCTTTTTCAGCAGCGGCACACGTGCCCGCAAAGTGGAAGTGGAAGGCCTGCGCTTCGCCGTCCCTGCCGCATGGAGCGGTCAATACCATAACGGCATTCAAGAAGCCTCGCGCTATCCAGAACGTATCCAGCGCGCCATAGATGAATTTAGCACTATCAGGCCGTTCCTCGACCTGCAATGGTCGGCGATAGAAATCGCACCTGATGGCACACTCTTCGCTTTGCTTTACGAGACAGTTGGCTCAAGCACTGTAACGACCAATGTCCTCAAAGGGTTGATTGGTACATCGTCGCCCATCATCGAAGAGGGTACTTTTACCCGTGATGGCTTCAGTGTAAATCGTATCATCGCCCAGATAGCCAACACCTCTCAAAACACTCGCGCTTGGGGACTCGCCATCAATAACGACAGCAGCGCCTATATACTCTTGGTGCTTGGCCCACAGTCAATTGTCAACAATGGGCTGGATTTCATCATCGAGTCAATAGAGCGCCCTTAGCAAGCTTCATATTTCGTTTTTCGCGCGTGTTTTTATAAAACAGGGGGAATTTTACGGACTGACGGATAAACGGGCTAAAAACGCAATTTTAAGCCGTCAACAACCATGCGCACAGCCGGGGTCATCGACAAATAGCTCCACCACGCCACCATCTTCCAGCACAGTGAAACGCCCGCCATAGAGTTCCCGCAAGGTTTCGCGGGTATAAACATCTTGCGGCCTACCATAGGCAATCAGCCGCCGCCTAAGCGCCAACACTTTATCAAAGCGATTGAACGCCAAATTCAAATCATGGGTGCTCAGTAAAATGGTGATGCCTTGCTGGTTCAAATCATCCAGCACATCCATCATCTCCGCTTGTGCGCCCACATCCACACCAGCAAACGGTTCATCCAACAGCAGCGTATCGGTATCTTGTGCCAAAGCCCGCGCAATGAACACCCGCCGCCGTTGCCCGCCACTCAACGCCCCAACGGGGCGGCGCGCATAGTTCGCCATCCCAACCAACTGGAGGGCGCGCTCTACCGCCTCGCTATCAACACGGCGTGGCCAACGTAGCCAGCCAATCTGCCGAACGCGCCCCATCATCACCACATCCGCCACTGTCACCGGAAAAGACCAATCAACCGCATTGTGCTGGGGCACATAGCCCAAACGCGCCCGCCCACGCCCGCCGATATGCACCTGCCCGCTACTCGCTTGCAGGTTGCCCATAATCGCGCCCATCAGCGTAGACTTGCCAGCACCATTAGGGCCAATAATTGCCACCATCTCGCCAGCGTGTACGCAGAAGGTCACATCCTCCAGCGCCACGTTGCCGTTATAGCGCACAGTCAAATGGTCAATATCCAGAACGTGGGGTTGTTCATTCATCAGAAGTGCCTGCTAATGCGTTGACGATGGTCTGGGCATTGTAGCGCATATAATCTACATAGGTCGAGGCTGGGCCATCTTCATCGCTCAGCGCGCCGCTATATAACGCCACAACATCAATGCCCGCTTCCTGTGCCAATGTTTCCGCCAGCCGCGTGTTAACGCCAATCTCCACAAAAATCGCAGGCGCATCGTAAGCCTCTATCACCGCCAACAAATCGGCCAACGCACGCGGCGAAGGCTCGGCCAAAGTGGAAGCACCCTCAATCACAACGCCCACCACATCAAACCCATAGGCTTCAGCAAAGTAAGTCAAGAAGTTGTGATTAACCACCAGCACCCGTTTTTCTTGGGGGATGCGCTCTACTAGCGTTTGAATTTCTTCATCCAGCGCAACCAGTGCTTCACGATAGGCGGCGGCATTTGCGGCGTAAGCTTCAGCGTTATCGGGGTCAGCAGCGGAAAAGACCTCAGCGATATTATCAACCCACACCATCACATTT
>DAOTWU010000370.1:0-2603 GCA_034435735.1 Anaerolineae bacterium
CATATAGCGCCAACAATGGCCCCATTACCAAAATCATATTCACTGGGTCAATTGTTGGGGTAATCATAGCAGCCGCGATGGATGCGCCAACTACAGCAAAACGCCAATTGCGTATCAACGCACCAGAATCAACGATGCCCATCAACGAAAGGATGAAGAAGATAAGCGGTGTTTCAAAGGCAACGCCCATCCAGAAAATAAGCGAGGTCACAAAACTGAGGTATAAATCTGCAGTCCACTCTGGCTTAAAAATTGTGGGCTGAAAACCTTGCAAAAAGCCTAGCGCAGGCGGCATCAGCACCACCCAAGCAAAAACAGCGCCTACAATGAAGAGCACTGATACAGGAGGGATTGACCACAGGACAAAACGGCGCTCTTTTTGGGTTAAGCCAGGCAAAATAAACATCAAAATTTGATAAGTGATGATGGGAATGGCTAAAATCGCACCAATCATCAATGCCACACGGAAATAAACGACAATGCCGCTTGTTGGGCCTAAAGTGACAAGAGCACAAGACTCTCCTGCTGGTACAACTCGGCAATAAGGCCCTTTAAGCGCTTCTAAAACAGGGCCAGCAAGGAAAAAGCCGATAGTTGTGCCCAATACAAGGCCTATCATCGCACGGAAAAAGCGCGTACGCAGCTCCCGTACGTTTTCCATGAAATCCTCAAAGGTCATAGTATACGGTTCATCAGAGGTTTCTGGGGTATCTGGTGCCGATTCTGCAGTAGAAGCAGCGCTTGATGCACGAGCATGAGCAATTGCAGTAAATGGTGCGAGGATTAAGCGTATTGGGAAAAATAAGATAGCGCGTACCATGCGAGAGAGGCGTTTAAGCATAATAAAATCCCTCACTCATTCTGTGTGTGGTGGGCAGACCATGTGCCAAAATTTGAATTTTCTTCTTGATTGGGAGCATCCATCGACGGAGAATCTGTTGAATCTGCATTCCCCCAAGTGCCCAAATCAGTGGCATTTTCATCCGATGAAGCTGCGGTCTGTGTTGGCTTAGCATTTGCATCAATGCGTGTATCGGGCACGCGAACAGATGCCTGTTTAATCGTCTTGTCCACTTCTTCAAGGGGTTCGCGAACAGGGCGGGCAGCGGATTCAATAGTGCGGCTGATTTTGCGATTAAGTTCAGCGCGGGTGGGCGGTTTATCTGGTAATTCAATATCAATACCAGATTCCCGTAACCCTTCCTGAATAACACGCATTACATCTGCCCACATATGGCGCAGATAAGCCATGAGCCGACCGAGCTGATAGGCCCAGCGTATCATGCGTTCTGGCCCAGCTACAAGCAGCATAATGATGAAAATAGCAACAAGTTCCCAGCCGCCAATACCTAAAATGTTCATCAATCCACCTCATCTGGATCGGATTGTTCTGAATTCGCTAAATGACTATAGCGTTCGCGCAATTGGTCCATATCCTCAGCAATCGTTCCTAAGACCCCATTTACAAAACGTGGCGAGCTTTCTGAACCAAACAGACTGGCCAGAGTTACAGCCTCATGAATGATGATATTGAACGATAGATGAGGGCGCGCAAAAATTTCATATAAGGCTAATCGCAAAATGTTGCGATCAATAATTGCCAAGTCCATTAGTGGGCGTTCTGGTGCATACTTCTGAATAAGTTCATCAAGCAAAATGCGATGCTCATCGACACCAAAAACCAGATTGCGCGCGTATCGAATGATTTTTGATGTGAGTATAGGACGAGATTGGACATGGGCGTCAAGGACTTGCCCAATGGGATGCTTAGTTGAATCTAATTCATAGAGAATTTGTAACGCAATACGACGAGCGGCGCTGCGGTCGGTTGTCGGCTGCGGGTGCTCTATAACTTCAACTTCCATCTCTTCGTTTTCAGGATCAAACTCTGGAAAATTATCCATCACCATATCTCACAACAGCAACTCGTCATACCGATACCATAGTGGAAAGTTTACAAGAGATTATAGGCTTTTACTATGCGTAATCCCTACGAATTCACCGAAACAGCCAAGTAATAAAACCTGTGTAAAAACACATAATCATGCAAAATATCTGAACCGCTATGACCCATAAAAGCACAAAAAGGGCTTTTAATTGTGTAAAAGAACTGAATATATAGTTATTGCTTGACATACATTCACGCAATATGATAAGGTGTGATTGTCCTGCAGAGAGAAATAACTTGCAGGTGTGTATTATTCGAACAACGAGAGGCGACATGATGAAATCATTGTATAAGCACATGCAAGGGCAGCTAGATGGATGCACTGCCTTTGTCGCCAAAGATGCCATAATCATGTCCACGCGCGAAGTTCACCATTAGGTCATCCTCTTTTGGCCGGTCAACTTCGCCGTGGGACACCACGGTTTTTTATTGCCGGCCACAGCCTTGTTTACTTCATTGCTACAAACTGTGGAATAAGCGCCGTCAAAATGACGGGGCACGGTGGGGCCTGTCTCTAATTGAGCACAGGGTAGTGATTTAGTCATAGTTCAAAAAGCAATGGAAGGCTATAGCTCATGTTCCATCCAAACTCATATGCGATTGACCGTGTCTATCGCCAGGAACGCATGAGAAAGGCGCAACATAGCGCTCAAAT
>DAOTWU010000371.1:0-3466 GCA_034435735.1 Anaerolineae bacterium
GGGTTATCAGCATCGATAGCCCAAATGTCAGGGCGGCCATCCGCTGGTGCGAGATACGCCGCGGCAGGGCGTGGTAACGACCGTTTATGAGGGTTATTCAATAGCAAGAAAGCCACTGCACCTGTGATAACCGCCAATATCATCAAGAAAAGTGTGCGATATGAGATTAAACCCCTATTCCACGACATTGATTACCTTGGCGCCAGTTTCGTCAACACTGGAAACATGCGTGGCACAAGTAATACCAGCAGATTCATAAACTGCGCATACAGCATCCGCAACACGTTTAGCGATAGTTTGATCAATGCAAATAGCGGCCAAAGTTGGCCCTGCCCCGCTAATAACCAAACCAAGAGCACCAGCGCGCTTAGCGGCAAAGCGTAAGGCATCTAAATGGGGAATGAGGTGGGCACGGGCTGGCTCTACGACAACATCGGCTTCCATCGCTGCCGCCAGTGTATGAATATCGCCACGATAGAGTGCATCGATAACTCGCGCAACAGCACCTGTTTGGTGCACCATGTCATGTAGGCTGACACTTTGGGGCAAAACAGCGCGCGCTTCGGCAGTAGGCACAGCAATGTCTGGCGTGATAAGGGCAAAATGCAAAGATGCAGGTATCGGCAAACGGCGAATGTCACCAGCAGATGTGCCAGTGATAAGCGTAATGCCTCCGAGTAAGCTGGGGCCAACATTATCCGCATGATACCCACTTACAACGGCCTCAGCTTCTAAACAAGCGGGCAGCAACTCGTGACGTGGTAGCAGCTCCCCAGCCAAAGCATTCACAGCGACAGCGGCGGCAACAGCACTTGCAGCACTGCTCCCCAACCCACTAGCTAGTGGCAACCCCTTCTCTAAAGTGAGGCGAACGCCAAAATCCGCCCCCAATAGGCGCAATGTAGCGGCAGCGGCGACAGCAGCGGTATTCTTTTGGGGGTCATGGGGCAATTTACCATTATCACCGACAATATCAACAATAGTAACACCAGCCGCGGATTGCCGTTCAACATGAACAGTATCGCCCAAACCATTCACGGCCAAACCGAGAATGTCGAAGCCAACACCTAAATTGGCCACAGTGGCAGGAGCAAAAGCGGTTGCGCTGGAATTCTCAGTCAAAAGTGTTATCCTTCTAGCATGACTTATAAGCACACACCCTTATACGCGCATGGCGAGGGCAGATATGCAGAGCATACTACAATGTATGGATTGCGGGCGACAATACCCAATTGAACAAGTTCTTTATACCTGTGAGGCATGTGGCGGATTGCTAGATGTCCAGCACGACCTTGATACTCTGAAACAAACTGTTTCAAGAGCATTTTTTGACGAACGGCTAGGCAGTCTAGATGCCCCCTATAACAGCGGGGTATGGCGCTATAAAGAGCTTATTTACCCAACAATTGATAACGAACAAGTTGTCAGCAGGCCAGAAGGCAACACCAACTTATATCCAGTGCCACGATTGGCTGAATGGGCAGGCGTAACGCGGCTTTATCTGAAACATGAAGGAGAAAACCCATCAGGCTCATTCAAAGATCGTGGCATGACCAGCGGAGTAACGCAGGCGCGCGTTTTAGGGATGAAACGGGTGGCTTGTGCATCTACGGGAAACACATCTTCCTCGCTGGCCGCTTATGCGGCATTGGCCGATATGGAAGGCATTATATTCTTCCAAAATCGTGGCGTGGCATTGGGAAAACTGGCGCAAGGCATTGCTTACGGCGCAACAGCCATTCAAATCAATGCGGACTTTGACCGCAATTTGGAGCTTGTGCGAGAAATTTCGGAACGGCTCAACATCTATGTGCTCAACTCAGTAAACCCCTTCCGCCTAGAGGGGCAAAAGTCAATTATGTTTGAGATGCTGCAACAATTACGGTGGCAAGTGCCGGATTGGGTGGTTGTTCCCGGTGGCAATCTGGGCAATAGCTCTGCCTTTGGCAAGGCGCTTAAGGAACTATTTGAATTGGGCATGATTGATAGGTTGCCTCGTTTGGCCATTATTCAAGCAGAGGGAGCAAACCCCTTATACCGTGCCTACAAGCGCGGCTTTGACCAATTAGAGCCGTTAAAAGCACACACTGTGGCCACAGCTATCAAAATCGGCAATCCGGTAAATTACCCTAAAGCGGTGCGGGCGTTACGTTGGACAGATGGTGTTGTGGAATCCGTCACTGACCAAGAAATTATGGACGCTAAAGCAATGATTGACCGCCAAGGCATCGGTTGCGAACCAGCATCGGCGTGTTCGCTTGCGGGTACACGAAAATTGGTTGATGCTGGCATTATCCGTAAGGGGGAAACTGTTGTCGGTATCCTCACGGGGCACATTCTTAAAGACCCTGATGCCACTATTGGCTACCATAGCAACCAGCTAGAAGATATTGTGCCGAGTTACCCCAACAAGCTGCATCAAGCCGAACCATCTATAGAGGAAATTACCCGAATTCTGCAGGGTGAAGCCATGCCAACCCATTGAAATTAAACAGTAATATTACACCCCCACAGAAACTTGTGGGGGTGAATTTGTTTAATAGCGGAAACGCTGTTCCCACAGTTGTTCAACTTGGCGAACAGAAACGCGCTGGCGTGGAATAAACGATAACGCCTGTTCCAAGTCATTGAGAATATCGTCAGCATCTTCGATACCAATGGCGAAGCGCACCAGATTGTCTTTCATGCCAAGCGCGAGGCGTTCTTCAGTGGATAGCTCGTAGAAGCTCATAATTGCGGGCTGTTCAATGAGGCTCTCTACCCCACCAAGGCTAGGCGCGATATAAGGGATGCGCATTCTATCAATGAAACGGCTAGTTGTTTCGAGGTCACCAACTACTTCAAAGCTCACAACACCGCCGAAGCCTTCCATTTGACGAACGGCAATATCATGGTCTGGATGTGAAGCAAGACCAGGATACCAAACGCGCTCAATCGCAGGATGCGATTCGAGATATTCCGCAACAGCCTGTGCAGTGGCGTTTTGTTGGCGAACGCGCAGGCCAAGTGTTTTAATGCCCCGTTCTAGCAAAAAGGCATTTTGCGGGTCAACAACACCGCCTAATACGCCTCGTGCATCTTTAAGCGCTTTGATACGATCGGCACGGCCAACGATAACACCTGCGAGAATGTCATTGTGGCCAGAAAGATATTTCGTAGCACTATGAAGCACGAAGTCGATACCAAACTCGTAAGGGCGTTGGTTTACGGGGGTGGCGAAAGTGCTGTCAATTAATGTGCGAATGCGATATTTGCGGGCAATCTCCACAATACGCTCTAAATCAGCCACGCGGAGATATGGGTTAGTAGGGCTTTCAGAGATGATGAAGCGGGTTTTTTTAGGGATGATTGCGGCTTCTAGGGCGTCATAATCACCCATAGGAACAACAGTTGTTTCAATGCCAAAACGCTTGAGATAGGTGAGGCAAAATTGGCGGGTACGCCGATAGCAATCATCGGTCATGAT
>DAOTWU010000372.1:0-3134 GCA_034435735.1 Anaerolineae bacterium
TATTGCGGATTGGCGGCGGCAGAGATGAATGCCATCGCTGAGCGCTTTGCGGGGCAAGGCGTCGGATCAATTTTTCTTTATACTAACGAAGCTCATCCAGGAGAGCACTATCCCCACCACACATCTATGGCGCAAAAGTTTCGCCATGCACAAGCTTTGCGCGATATTTACAACGTCACGCGCCCCATCCTTGTCGATGCATTAGAAGGCGATTGCCATATTGCTTATGGCAGCATGCCCAATATGACGTGGATATTTAACCAGCGCGGTATCCCTATCTATAAATCAGATTGGACTGATACCTATAGTGTAGAGCAGGCGCTGCGCTATTTTGTTGAAGAGACACCCGCCCGCCGTAGAGCAGGGGCGCGTTTGGCGCCGTTTCGGGTAGAACGGATGGAATACCGCCATCAAGACCGCGAGGCCTTCTATCGTGGCCTAGAGCGTAGTGGCCCCAAAGCGGTGGAAGAGTTCCGCGCCGCGATGGGCGAATAGCGTACAAAAAAGAGGCGACTTTTTCGGTCGCCTCTCTTGCGATGGCAGGTTGCGGTTGTATTTATAGAATTTGATCCAAAAATTCTTGGGTACGTGGGTGATGTTCAGCTGTTGGGCTGAAGAAGTGCTCTGGCGGCCCCTCTTCCACTAAGCGCCCATGATCAAAGAACATCACGCGGTCGGCCACTTCACGGGCGAAGCCCATTTCGTGGGTGACGACGAGCATCGTCATACCGCTCATCGCCAGCTCTTTCATAACATCCAGCACTTCTTTAATCATTTCTGGGTCTAGCGCCGAAGTAGGCTCATCAAACAGCATGATTTTCGGCTCCATCGCCAGCGCGCGCGCAATCGCCACACGTTGTTGCTGGCCACCTGATAGCTGACCCGGATATTTGTGCGCTTGCTCTGGGATGCCAACGCGCTTCAAAAGGCGCATGGCTGTTTCTTCCGCTTCATCGCGCGGGATATGGCGCACTTTTTGCGGCGCAAGCGTGATATTTTCTAGCACGGTTAGGTGCGGGAACAGATTAAATTGCTGGAACACCATACCCGTTTCGCGGCGGATTTCCGCGATATTGCGCACGTCGTGGCTCAGCTCAATCCCATCCACAACAATCCGCCCCTCTTGGTGCTCTTCAAGGCGATTGATGCAGCGGATGAATGTTGATTTACCAGAGCCAGAAGGCCCAATAATCACGACCACTTCACGTGGTTGCACAGTCATGGAAATGCCGCGCAGGGCATGGAATTCACCGTACCATTTATGTACATTTTCGCAAACGATTATCGGCTCATCATCTGGATTGATCGCCGAAACGCGCTTTTCTGGGCTAACGTCTGTCATAATTGCATTCCTCTACCAACTCACACTACACACGACGTGCCGCGCCGGCGCCGCTCTCTTCAATGCGGCGGCTGACATACGACATGACGTAGCTGAAGACGAAGTAAATGACGCTGATGAACAATAAACCTTCTCGCCGCGAGCCGATGAAGGCCGTTTGCACCGGCAAAACGTTGTTCGCAAAACCGGTCAAGTCAATCAAGCCGACGATGGCCACCAGCGATGTATCTTTGAACAATGAGATGAACTGGCCAACAAGGGCGGGGATGACCGCGCGCAAGGCCTGTGGCAACAAGATAAAGCGGATGGTTTGCGCTTCAGAAAGCCCTAAAGCGCGCGCTGCTTCTTCCTGTCCGGGCGGAATTGCCTGTAAGCCGCCGCGCACATTTTCCGCTAGATATGCCGCACTAAAGAGCATAATGGCAATCATCGCACGGAAGGCCGCCTCAAATTCTGATAGCGCTGGCGTAATCAGCGGGATGAGCAACTGCACCATGAAGAGCACGGTAATCAACGGCACACCACGCACCAGCTCAATATAACCCGTGCAGAAGTATTTCACCGCTGGCAAGTTACTCCGACGCCCCAGCGCCAGCAAAATACCCAGCGGGAACGCGCCGATGATGGGGAAGATGGTCAGCATCATGGTGAGCAGCAAACCGCTCCAACGGCGGGCATCTGTCAGCGGTAATGGTCCGTCAGGAATGACGCCATCCTGATATAGAATGCCAGTAGCCACCAGAATAGGCGGCAGCAAATACAGCGCTAATGTGATGACAAAAGCACTGCGGAACTGCTTCCGTGCTTGGGCGAGGTCTGCTTCGCTCACAGGGCGGTTGAAGCCATTTAAGGCGGCGAAGAACGCGATGAAGGCGAAGATAGCCGCCATGATGAAGTCCAACGTACCTGTGCTGTATTCTAGTCCCATCGCCCCAGCGAACACCAGCGGCGCGAGCAGCATCACCACGAAAGCGACAACCGCCATACCCAGACTATAGAGCGCCCGCATCCGCCCGTCATAATCACGGCCAAAGGTGTTCAGCGCAATGCCAGAGAAGTGATTAATTGCATAGGCCAATGCGAAGCCAGAGCCAAACAAGCTCAGATGCAACACAGTGCCAAAGGGCAGGCCACGCACCAGAATGAACATCAGTATAGGCGTTAGCACCAGCATATAGGTGGCCGCCTTACGAGACATAAGTCTGGGCTTGTTGGATGGCGATAAACGGCTATCCAGTATTTTCGCCCCAATGTAGCTGATGGCGATTAGCACAAAGGTGAACAAGAAGAAGATATTCACCCGCCCCAACCAATTGATAATCGGCACATCGGAGAGCACCTGATTTTCGTTGAGGAACGGGGCGAGATAGATGCGCAAGTAGGTTTGGAAATCGCGGTCGCCACGATATTGGTTATCGACAATATCGAGGAATTCCACCGTATTCCCACTGTCATCACGGGGTAGGGGATCATCCACTTCTTGTAAAACAAACTGGTCGTTTACCCGCACCCATTCCTGTGGGCGCAGACCACTCTCTGCTGCTGCTTCTACAGCTTCATCAATCTTGCGCGAATCGCGCTGGAAGATGGGATAAATCCCAACTGTCCCCAAAAGCGCGACACCTTCACCCTCAACAATGCGTTTATCGAGAATGTACCAGCCATCTTCTTCGAGGTTGAAACTCAGTGTTTCGTCACTACCTGCTACTAGGCGCTGCGGTTCTCCAACAAGCTCACCCGTTGCGCCATTGATAATGCTCACTTCTACCGTCACTTGGTTAATGGTGTAGCT
>DAOTWU010000373.1:0-3926 GCA_034435735.1 Anaerolineae bacterium
GCAAATATTCAATCGCTTGAAGACTTAGCACAAGATAATATAGGGCTAGTTTTAGCCGCGAAAGGCGTGCCTGTCCGCACATATACCGATCAATTACTCAACAACCTTCCTGCCGCCGTTGCTGAAAAAATCTATGCCAATATCGTCTCTGAAGAATTAAGTGTGCGCCATGTGGTCGCGCGGGTGGCCTTGAACGAAGCGGACGCTGGCATAGTTTACCAATCTGATATAACTGCTGATGTAGAGAATGATGTGCAGGTCATCACCTTGCCAGCAGAAATTAATCCGATAGCGTCTTATCTTATCGCGCCAGTTGTAGACAGTGGGCAACAAGATTTAGCCAATGCGTTCATTCAATTTGTGCTTTCTGAAGAGGGGCAAACTATTCTAAGCCGGTATGGTCTATTACCGCACTGCGAGGAAGCCTGTGAATAAACGGCTGAATTACCGGCTGTTTTTTTATATTGGGTTCATCATCCTGAGTGGCTTTGCCCTTATACTCCTCATCTTGCCCATCCTCATTTTGTTGCTACAAGGGAGTGCATTAAATATCACCCAGCGTCTTGACTCTGGCATGGTGCTAGATGCGATTTGGCTCAGTTTACGCACCTCCGCCATCAGTATGGGCGCTATTTTGCTAATGGGCACGCCCCTAGCCTATATCCTCACCCGCTGGGAATTTAAGGGGAAACAACTTTTACATACACTAGTCACACTGCCGATTGTCATGCCGCCAGCAGTAGCGGGGTTAGCTTTGATTTTAACTTTTGGCAGAAACGGATTTATAGGAACGCTACTGTCTCAATGGGGCATTACACTACCATTTTCAGAAGCTGCCGTTGTAATTGCACAGATCTTTGTGGCCATGCCCTTTTATATCCGTACGACGCAAGTGGGATTTGCTTCTGTTTCAAAAGAAATTGAAGATGCGGCGCAGGTAGATGGCGCGGAAGGGCTAACACTACTCCGTCATATCACGCTGCCGATAGCACGGCGCGGACTGGTCGCAGGCTTAGTTTTGGCATGGGCGCGGGCACTGGGAGAGTTTGGGGCAACATTGCTGTTTGCAGGCAATTTACAAGGGCGAACACAAACCATGCCCTTGCTCATTTTCACCGTATTCACCACCAATATTGACGCAGCGGTATTCGTTGCCATTATTCTAATCATGATGGCATTTATCGCTTTACTCATTTCACAATGGCTACTTAAAGACAACCCTCAACAGGAAATTGTTTAGACAATGCAAAAGGGCGACTGCAACCAGCCGCCCATCTCATACAACTCGAAGCGCTTAATACTGTGGCAATGTCGGGTCAATTTCGCGCGCCCACGCCAGAATACCTCCGGCAACATTGTAAAGGCGTGAAGGATCATAACCAACTTCTTTAAGGAAGCCAATGACGTGCGCACTGCGCACACCGGAACGGCAATGTACAAGCAAATCCACATCTTGCGGAATTTGCGCCAATACCGTCTCCTCCCGCAACTTACGCCCAGCTAAAACGGCGTTTTTGGCGATTTGAATTTCCCCCTTAGAAATGCGCAAAGTGCCATCAATAGCAGCAATTGCCCATTCATGTGGTTCGCGCACATCTAGAACAACAGCATCGCCACGTTCTATACGTTCCTTGAGTTCATGAACGGTAATCTGCTGAATATCGTTATCGTGGTTATCTGCCGTGAAGTCGCTACGGTCATGCGCGGGCACACCGCAGAATTGTTCGTAGTCAATAAGTTGCACCTCTTCGCGCGGGATGCCGCACACTGGGCAATTCGGGTCTTTACGAACTTTGATGGTGGTGAAGCTCATTTCAAGCGCATCATAGAGCAACATTTTGCCAATAAGTGGCTCACCAATGCCTAAAATGAGTTTTATCGCCTCAGTTGCCTGCATTGTGCCGACTGTCCCCGGTAGAATACCGAGAACGCCACCTTCAGCACAGCTGGGGACAAGGCCGGGCGGTGGCGGCTCTGGGAACATGCAGCGGTAGCATGGCCCACCCGCTTCAGCATGAAATACACTCAACTGCCCCTCAAAGCGAAAGATGCTGCCATAGACGTTAGGCTTACCCAAGCGCACACAGGCATCATTAACCAGATAGCGCGTTGGGAAGTTATCTGTGCCATCGATGATAACATCATACGGTTCGAGGATTTCTAGAGCGTTATCGGAAGTCAATGGCACATTGTGCTTCACCACATTGACAAATGGATTCAGGTCACGGATGCGCGCTTCAGCACTATCGAGTTTGGATTTCCCTAAAGTGCTTTGTCCATGAATAATTTGGCGCTGGAGATTACTCTCGTCAACAACATCGTAATCGACGAGGCCAATTGTGCCAATACCGGCAGCAGCGAGGTAAAGCGCTAAGGGGCTGCCCAAACCGCCTGTGCCAATCAGCAATACGCTGGCCGCTTTTAGCTTCTTTTGCCCTTCAAGCCCAACTTCTGGCATGATGAGATGGCGGCTATAGCGTTTATATTCTTCCTGCGTCAAATCTTGGACTTGTGTTCCGGTTGTTGCTGGTACAGTCATACCCTGTGCCCTTCTCTAACTATGCACTTTGCGCGGTTTGCAATTGTTGCTTGAGCTTTTCGGCATCAGTCACGCCATAATACACCTGACGAGGCTGGCCGTTCGTATCTAGAATAAACAAGGTTGGCGCTGTCATTACGCCCCAGCGGATAGCGGTTTCGGCCTCTACGGTGGCATCGACTTTTACGATTTGAACGCGGTCTTCGCCCAATTCCTCAACAAGCTGTTGTAAAGCGGGCTGCTGTTGAACACGGCAAGGGATACAGTCTGGGGTTGTGAAGTAAATAATCGCAGGTACGCCTGGTTTCAGTTTATGTAAAAGTGGGTCGGTGGCGACATTTGCAGCAGCACGCCGTAACGTATAATGGCGATAAACACTGAAGATAACCGCCCCGACAATGAACAAGCCAATCGCTATCCCTAAACGCTCTATCATGATTAATGCTCCTTTATTGGCCCATGATGGAAACCTGGCACACCTAAACGGTGGAGCTGGTAGTAGAACCAGCACCCAAGGCAAAAATTCAACCAGAAGTTGAGGTTAGCCAGTGCGATGACAACCCATACCAACAGCCACCCAATGGCGGGTGCACCCAAAAGCAGCGCAATAGTGGCCGCCCCATTGAAAATCGCACCAACTAACATGGCAAAGCGGTGTGGCTCTGGGTTATCCGTGACAACTTTTGGCTTTACAAGCCCAGAAGGTTTAATCAGATAGAGGTAAATAAGGCGGTAAGGCGCAAAAGAAACGCCTAATGCACCAAGTAACTGGGCAACCGCAACGAAAGCGACTAGCACCCAACTATTGAACACAAAAGCGAGCAACAGGGCAATAATCGTTATCCCCTGCCCGCTTTTCAGTCCATTTTGGTCAACCTGACGTAATTTAGCCATGACTGTATCCCATAGCAACTTACCGAACGAAAGTAATTAGGCAACGCCTCCAGCGATGGTTGGGATGATGCGAAGATTATCATCCGAATCAATTTCGGTCTCTAACCCTTCGAGAAAACGCACATCCTCATCACCTAGGTAAACATTGACGAATTGACGAAGCTGGTCGCCATTATAAAGTTGGTCACGTAAATCAGGATATTGTGACACTAAGTCTTGCAATGCGGCGCCAACAGTCTCGCCATTCACAGTGACTTGCGCTTGGCCACCAACATACGGGCGTAATGGTGTCGGAATTTTAATGCTGGGCATGGTTCTCCTCCTCAAATGTCAACACATCAGTATGAAAAGTTAGTTAAAGTATTCTCCGGTTTTGCCATTTAATTCACCACGTGCATTCCGCACGAGATTCCGCAAAGCGTGCTATGGCAAGATATACGAGAGCCTATTCAGTAACCACTAGTTCCTGTGCATCAAACTGGGTGCGGTCTTG
>DAOTWU010000374.1:0-2835 GCA_034435735.1 Anaerolineae bacterium
CCATCATCAGAGACACCCAAGCTCCACAAATCCATATAAGACTGTTCCGCGCTCAGGTCACCCGCTTCAATGATGGTGATACGGTTCTGCTCTTCACCAGTTGCAACGTCATACACCCCTAACGTGCCATCGCTTAAAGCAACAATAAAATGTTCAGCATCTGGCAAAAAGCTAACACCCCACACCGTAGCGCCACCCATATCATAAGTGGTCAGCGCTTGCTGGGTAGGCAAGTCAATTAAAGCAATATTGCCGTCAGTATCGGGGACAAGCGCATGTACGCCATCTGGGCTGAGCGCTAAACGCGCGCCATAATCAGCATAACCCGAAAGCACGAAGCGTTGGCCAGGGGCAAAAGCGGCCTGTGCGAGCACACTTTGCGCCAGCGCGGGCGGCTGGTCAATTTTATTGGCCTCTAAGGCGATAGCGATAGCTAGCGGAATATTGTTATCACGGAAAAGCAAACGCTGCGCATTAGATGCAAGCGCAAGGCTTTGGGCTTGTTGGGCATTGTATTGGGCAGTTGCCTGTGCAGCAACAGCTTCTTGACGGCGATTCTCAGCAGTAACGGCCTGCCAAAGCGCAAACACAGCCAAAGCAGCAACAATCACCACATACACAATTGTCAATGTAATCACGCGACGGCGAGCGATTGCGGCTTTGCGGCTGGCATTAATGTATTCAAGATGCAGGTCTGTAGGGTTAGGTTGTTTGCCTGCGCTATTGGCGAGCCAGGCTTCAGCCTCACGCAGGTCATTGCCGCGGAGCAAAAAGCTGCCGTCACGGTCTTTATTATTCCATTCTACGGCACGCACCAACAGGCGCGTATGCGCTTGAAGATGCTCTAAGTCTGTATCCAGCGCATCCACCAAAGCGCGAAATGATTGCTGGAAGGCCTCTTCGCCATCATCAGTGAAATACACCCAATTATGGGAAGAAATCGCTGGATGCAAGGCGGCTTTATCACCCTCTTCGATAAGCTCCCGCCGCAAAATGGGCACAAGGCGCTTGTTGTGCTCAATAGCATGCATCAGCTCTAAACTGCATACCTCAGAACGCACAGAATCAGGGCTTATGACATAAGCAAAAGCATTAGCGGCTTCAATACCTGCATAAATTTCTTCTAACCAGTCAGCAGTAAGCGGAATATTTTCCCAATCAACCCATGTATCTTTGCCAACAGATTCTAAAGATTCATGCAGTCTCCGAACAAACTCTTTATCTTTACGCGAGTAGGAAATAAAAACATCAACCATAATAGCCCCGAGCACTCTATGGATTTCAACAAAAACCTAATATGCAATTCAAGTATACAGCATAAAAGTTTGTTACGCACAAACCTTAGACAAAACAGTTAATATCTATATAGTCGCTCGATTTTGTTAAGAAAAGTTATACATGTCATGTGCTATATTAGCCTTATTACGGTAAATTTCTCATGCAGATTGGACATTTTATGGACAACCCAAGCAAAATGCAGCAATTTGAGAAACGTTCCATTATGGAGGGCACAGCAGACAAGATGCTGGCCATTCATAGCACAGAGAACGCTTTCCAACAACTAACCCCGCCACCGATATTCGTTCAAGTACATAGAGATGAGCGAACAGCCATTACACATGGCGAAGTAGAGTTCACATTGTGGGTAGGACCAATACCGCTACACTGGATTGTTATGCATGAGCCTGGCCCTACCCCACATTCATTTGTTGACCGCATGCTACAGGGGCCAATGGCATATTGGCGGCATGAGCATATTTTTACCGATGTAGAAGGCGGCGTTGAATTAATTGACCGTATTGAATATGCACACCCTAAAGGGTGGCGGGGAATTTTGACAAGGATTTTGTTCAACAAGCTAGGGCTACATGGGTTATTCTTCTATCGCCATCTGCGAACAAGGTGGTTGTTGCGCAAATGAAACGGCAACGGATTATCGTTATTGGAGCGGGTATTGGCGGCCTAACAGTTGCGGCTTTACTGGCAAAAACAGGTCGCTACGATGTTCTGGTGTTAGAAGCGCAAACTTATGCAGGTGGTTGTGCAGCAACGTTTTATCATAAAGGCTTTCGCTTTGATACTGGCGCCACAGTTATCGGCGGCTTACATGATAGCGGCCCTCACCATATTGTTGGCGATTTACTGGATATACACTGGCCTGTGCGTAGAAGTGCTACAGCATGGCGTGTTCATCTGCCTGAAAAATGTATCGTATTAACTGACGATATGCACGACATTTTGAGGCAATTCCCCCACAGCACAGGCTTTTGGCGAGAGCAACAACATGTGGCAGATAGCACATGGCAATTAGCAGCGCAAGGTTTACCCTGGCCACCTATCAACATAGCCGAAGCCATACGATTAGGAAAACTAGCAATTAGCAATATCAGAGAGATGGGGCGTTTCTTTCCGCTCATGAATAAAAGCGTTTATCAATGGGCAAGAAAACACCAACTACATAATGATAAGGCATTCATGCGCTTTCTTGATGGGCAATTGCTTATATCTGCTCAAACAACATCCAAGAGTACAGCAGCCCTATATGGCGCGACAGCGCTCGATTTACCACGCCAAGGCATTTATGAAGTTGAAGGCGGCATAGGTAATTTAGCAAAAACACTCATCACAGCAATCGAATGTTATGGTGGCAAGGTACAATTCAGACAGCACGTTACAGAAATCTGTACTCAAAACAGGGTTGCTACGGGGGTCTATGTGCGAAAAGGGCGACATAGCAAACAAAGAACATTTATTGAAGTCGATGGTATCATCGCCAATATGCCCCATGAATCAGTCGATGCGCTTATGAGTCCACAACGCATGAGAAAACGCTCG
>DAOTWU010000375.1:0-7228 GCA_034435735.1 Anaerolineae bacterium
ATGACGCGCCTCATGACTGAAGGCACGCTGCGCATTGACGAAGAGCAATATCAAGTGAGTGGTTCATCATGGATGGACCATGAGTTTAGTACAAATGCCCTCAGTGACGATGCTGTGGGATGGGATTGGTTCGGCCTCCAATTTGATGATAATCGCGAGATGATGTTGGGGCTTATTCGCTCTAAAGACGGCGGTACATTGCCATATGCCAGTGGTGTATTGGTGCGAGAAGATGGGGCGCCGTTGTTTTTAGCAACAGACGATTACACCATCACCGCGACAGGCAGTTGGCAAAGTCCACATACTGGTGCGGTTTATCCCGCAGGTTGGGAAATCACCATCAACCATCCAGAGATACAGCTGCAATTTACCGTCACTCCACTTGTGGCAGACCAAGAATTGACACAAGGTGGCATTATCTACTGGGAAGGTGCGGTGAGCATTAGCGGCGATGTCAGCGGTTATGGCTATGTAGAATTGACGGGCTACACCGAAAGCATTGCTGGGCGCTTTTGAGATTTTTATAGGTTTTTTACAGGTTTTATGCTGACAGGATTGAAATATTATGTTATATTAAGAGTGTAGTCATTCCTCCCACCAGAATGACTGCCTGTGTCGAACCCCAATATACGACGCAGTTCCATGGCTAATGCGCCCTCATGATGGTTTGTTCCCCCGACCTGTAAAATGAGGGCGCGTTTTTTTCTCCCTTAAGTTAGATTTCTGAAACGTTATTTTTGTATCGTTTTTGAAATAAATGGGTATACTGAAATAAGCGTATTCTTCCGATGAGGGGTATAAATACCTGTTGGAGATAAAACACAGAGGTGGAATTATGACAGAATGTCCGGAATGTGGTCACAACAATCGCGCAGGTGAGCTACTTTGCGAGGGTTGTGGCGTTGATTTGCTCATGTTGAGCATAGAACGCACCCCCACATCTAAATTGCAGACCAATCGCCTGCACCGTACAGAAAGCCAATACTACACTCCCGTTATCTTTGAAATACGCGGTCAAAGTGAAGCAATTGTATTGGAGCGCTTGGGGAATGTGGTGTTGGGGCGTTATGATGCTAACCAGCCGGATGTTGTTCCTGATTATGATTTAACCCCCTTTGGCGCAGATGATGCTGGTGTATCACGCCGCCATGCGCTCATTGCCACTGACCGCCAACCGCCTGTCATTGTTGATTTGGGCAGCAGCAACGGCACATTTATTAACGGCCAACGGCTCGTACCAGATCAGCCCCATGTTTTGCATGATGGCGATGAGGTGCGGCTTGGTCGCTTGGTGATGCGGGTGAGTTTCTAAATTTTTCTCGCACGAATACAGATAAACACTGGCTCTTTCTGTAACCGCTCATATTCCTCTGGGTCTATCTGACCGAATTCGGGAGTAGGGAGCGGTTCTACAATGCGCTCTATCATCAGTTGCGCTTGGCCTAAAGGGTTGAGAATATCAGAGAGCGGGCGGCGGTAATGGGTAACTTGGGGGTTAGGCTCTCCAAAGCCGCGCCAGGTAAATGTGCCCAGTTGGGTATCAAAATAACAGCTGTCAGGGTCAATTTGTTCGGTAAATAGGCGGTAGCTTTCTTGTGGGTGCATACACGAGAAGACCAACCAGCCGCCATTTTTAAGCACGCGGGCAAACTCTTTGAAGACTGGCGCTAAATCTTTTATATAATCCAGTACCAACGGGCATAGCACACCGTCAAACTCGCCATTGCGAGCGAAGGTTAGCGGCTGCTCTAAATCGTGCAAAAATATATCCGCTTTTCCATTCACCGCCGCTTGTGCAATGCCTATCATCTCCGGCGTTACGTCAATCCCAACAACTTCCGCCCCGCACTCTAGCAACCAACGGGCATAATGCCCCGGTCCACAGCCCGCATCGAGAATCCGTTTTCCCTCAACATTTGGTACTAAAGAGCGTGTTGCTGGCCACTCATAATAAGCGTTATGCGGTTTTGTTGGTGTTGCTGCGGCATAACGGTCGGCAAATTGTTCGTAATTACGCTGTCCCAATGGCTTGTCTTGAGGCATGGCTAAACCTTATCAATAAAACCTGTGTTCATGATAAGGCCAGTTAATTTTCTTGTCAAAAAGGTGGGGCAGGGGTAGCCCGCCCCTTAAGTTATAAATCTATCCGCAAGATATAGTCATTGACGCGAATGCGGTAATGACCAACCTCAAAACCGCCATCAAGCATAATGTTCGCTTCATAGGGCACGAGCACCATCGGGCACAGTATATCTATTGGCATTTCGCGGTAAATCTCTATAGACACATTGTTACCATTTCGCCGTTGCTCTACAGTGACAGGTTGCATACAGCCATCTGGTTGTTGCCCCACGATATGAAGCTGTATTTGATACGGGTAACTTTCGAAGACAACAGCATCAACCTGTTCAATCAAATGGTAAACCCGTGTTGTCGGCGGGGGCGGTGGTGGCGGTGGCATAACAATTGGGGTTGACGTTGCTATTGGCGATGAGGTGCGCACACTGAACCATTGTGCTAAATCATTAATGCGCACTTGGTACTGCCCATCATTATAAGCGCCCTCTAGGGGAATCGTCACATCAAAAGTGACTGGAGCAATGGTTAACGGGCATGTGGCATCTTTTTCAACAAGTGTGTACAGGTCTACCAGAACGCCCTGACTATAGCTGGTTTGTTGCCATAATAAGACCGCTTCTGGGCAGGTTTCGCCCATAATCCCGCTAACATGTACGCTGACTTCTGCGGGATAGTCGAATGTGGTTTCGATGAGGATGCTCTCGACAAAAACAGGTGTGCGTCGGAGTGGCACTAGCGTAAGTTCACCCGTAGTTGGCGTTTCTGGTATTATGACCTTATAGGCACTATCGTTGATTTCTACAAACAAGTCTCTCGCATCTAATGGTGGCCCTATGAGTACCGTTTCTTGAAATGCCTGTTCCACCATTGGGCAATCTATATTAGCGTCACGTTCTCGATATAGTTCAATAACCGCGTGTTGCTCACCATTGGTATTTTGCACAGACTGTGACACCCACAGCGGCACTTCACAACCATCAGGATGCACGCCTTCAACAGTGAACAGGATTTGCAGTGGGCTTGTTTCGACAATTGTGGCGCTAACGTGCTCTACTTGTGAATAGCTCCGTTGGGGGATATTGGTTAATGGCACAACACCCTGTGCAGGGTCGAATTCCAATTGAACCGTACCATTAACATCAACGGTATAAACAATGCCTTTTTCAAATGTGCCGTTTAGTGTCATTGTGACTGTATGTTGAATGCTTTCCCGTACCGCACAGCGCACATTTGGCGGCATAGTGATATATAAACGCACGTAAATAACGCGCCCACTTTGATATTGTTGGCTCTCAATGGGAAAGTCACAGGCATTCTCGATATAGCCCCAAACTTGTAATGTCACCTGTGGTGGTTCGCTCTGTGTAATTTCTACATTGACCGTTTCAACGGTGAGTGGCACAGCGTAAGGGGGTAAATCATCCTGTGCGATAGCTGGTATAAATAACCATCCCAACATGCTTAAAATAACCCACCACTTCATAGCAAAAACTCCTAAACTGTCATTGTCCAGCTATCCATAAGACGTTTTATGCCCAGACTTTGTTCCACTATGATGTATCTATAAGATTTCTAACGCACTCCACTATTGAAGAGAGTTGTTTGACTCTGCTATAATGCCGCCGCCTCATTGTGTACGATCAACACACATCGGGACTTTGACAGGTGTTGCCCATGGGGTTGCGGTCAAAGGATGAACGATGTGGCAGGGTCTGGACAGAATTCCACGACCATAAACACCATTAAGGAGAAAGAACATGCCTGCACGTATTAAAATGCGCCAACTGCTGGAAACAGGCGTTCACTTCGGCCATCGCGCCCAGAAGTGGAACCCCAAAATGGCGCCCTTTATCTTCACCAAACGCAACGGTATTCACATCATTGACCTGCAACAAACCCTAGCCAATATCCACGCCTATTATGACATGGTGCGCGATATGGCCGCACAGGGTAAACGTGTGCTGTTTGTTGGCACAAAGCGCCAAGCTGCCGAAACGATTGCTAAAGAAGCCGAACGTTGCGGTATGCCCTATGTGAACTATCGCTGGTTGGGCGGTACGTTGACCAACTGGCGCACCATCCGCGAGCGTATCGATACCCTCAAGAAACTGGAAGAGCGCCGCGACAAAGGCGAATTTGACCTCTTGACCAAAAAAGAAGCGTTGGTGTTGGAGCGTAAAATCGCCAAATTGCAATTGCGACTCGGTGGTATTCGTGAGATGCGCCGCCTGCCAGATTTGCTGCTAGTTGTCGATACTGAGCGCGAGAAAACTGCCATTAAAGAAGCGAACATTCTGGGGATTCCTGTTCTCGGTATTGTCGATACCAACGGCGACCCCGATTACATCGATTACATCATCCCCGCCAACGATGATGCGATGCGCTCTATCCGCCTGATTGTCAGCACCTTTGCCGATGCTATTCTAGAAGGCAAAGCAATGCGCAAGGGCGATGATGAAGGCGATGAGGAATTCGTTGAAGAGAACATTGACTTTGGCGCTTATGATGATGAGGATGATGACGAGGCGCTGCTCGGCGAATCGACATTAGCCAAGCTGCGTAATAAAGACATCTTCGATGATGACGAAGACGAAGATGAGGATGATGAGTAAGATTGAGCCAATAGTCATTGGCCAATATCTATTGGATTGAAGAGCCAGAGGACACAATAAGCATGGTACAGATTACTGCCCAGATGGTAAAACAGCTCCGCGAAGCCACCGGTGCCGGCCCGCTGGATTGTAAAAAAGCCCTCGAAGCCCATGAAGGCGACATGGAAAAGGCGATGGATTTCCTGCGGGAAAAAGGCCTGGCTCGTGCTGCGAAGAAACTCGGCGCTGGCCGCACCATGAATGAAGGTGTGGTGGCCACCTATGTCCACCATGACAAGCGTCTTGCTGCTATGGTTGAGGTGAATTGCGAAACTGACTTCGTCGCTAAAACGCCGCAGTTCCAAGAGTTTGCACACAACCTCGCCGTTCATATCGCCAGCATGGCGCCGGAATATGTGAAGCGCGAAGATGTTCCCGAAGCCGTTGTTCAGGCCGAACGCGAACTGCAACTGCGCCGTGCGATGGAAGAAGGTAAGCCCGAGCATATCGCCGAGAAGATGGTGGAAGGTCGCCTCAACAAGTGGTTTGAAGACATCGTTCTGATGGACCAAACCTTCTTCAAAGATGAGGATAAGACCATCGCCGACCTGCTCAATGAAGCAGTGGCCGAACTTGGTGAGAGTATTCAGATTCGCCGCTTTGTCCGCTTCGTAGTTGGAGAAGATGCCGACGATGGCGGTGAAGATGCCTAAAAACGGGTTGCGATTGCAATCGGATAAAGCATCTTCCATTCTGGTTGAATAACTCAGAAGGGGATTAGCACTTTCAGCTAATCCCCTTTTTTATGCAATATGGATGAGGACTGATAATGACCCAAACTCCCCCTTACAAACGTATTCTCCTGAAATTTAGTGGTGAAGCGCTGGCAGAACCGCATAATTTTGGTATTGACCCGCATCGCGCGGATTTCATCGCTTCGCGCGTCAAGCAAATTTGCGACATTGGTATTCAAGTGGCGATTGTCATCGGTGGCGGCAATATTTGGCGCGGCAAGCAGGGCGTTGAACACGGTATGGACCCCAGCACTGCCGACCATATCGGCATGTTGGCTACAGTGATGAACGCGCTGGCATTGCAAGATGCTCTAGAACGCCAAGGTGTGACCACTCGTGTGCAGACGGCTATCGAGATGAAAGCCATCGCCGAGCCATATATTCGCCTGCGGGCTATTCGTCATATGGAAAAAGGCCGCGTGGTGATTATTGGCGGTGGGATGGGGCAGCCATTCTTCACCACCGATACCGCCGCCGCCCAACGTGCAGCAGAATTGAACGCCGACATTCTCATTAAAGCGACACAGGTCAATGGCGTTTATTCCGCCGACCCGCATAAAGACCCCACAGCCAAACGCTATGAACAGGTTAGCTACCAATATGTGTTAGAAAACCATCTCGCGGTTATGGATATGACTGCTTTCACCATTTGTCAGGAAAAGCGTTTACCCATTTTGGTTTTAGATTTCTGGGCAGAGGGTGATTTGTTCCGTGCGGTGCAAGGCGATACATCCGTTGGCACACTTATCACGGTCTAGCTGCCGCCTCAAATGAAGAATGAATGATAATGGCCGACTTTTGCTTATCAGAAGTCGGCTTTTCCATATTTGTTTCAATTCCCAGCAATAAACGTTACAATACTCGCAATGTTGGTGAGATGAGTGGGTATATGTGATGTCTACTAGCCAAAATTTACCGTGCAGTTATAGACTCATGGAAAATGGCATTCACCGCTTTACTTTTCATAATAATACACGTGCAGCTGTTGATGCGTTATTTGATTTGATGATGCCGCTTATTGAAAATCCTCCAGATGGGGCTGATGCTGTTCAATTACATATCTATGATGCCAGTGAAGCCTTGCCGCCGTTGCAACACGCCATTAACCGCACCATGCAACTGCGCAAAAGCGGCATTACCATCCCGCCCTCTTATGTTGTTGTGCTCTATGGACACAACCCGTTGATGGGCATTGCTCAAACCCTCATCCGTGCCGTGGCATGGAAATCTCCGACGCGCTTTTTCAAGATAGAAGATGAAGAGATGGCGATTAATTGGCTTTTAGAACAAAAATCGCGCTATGAATCTCAACATGCTTAACCCCTCAAGGCTGGCGGCAAGCTGAATGTGCCGTCTGCCTGTGCGGGGAAGTCGATTACTCGCTGTACAGCATCGACATTTATCGCCCCATATACATGGGGGAATTGTTGCGCATCATCTACGGCGTCCGCCGCTTCTGGATTGGGGTGGACGGGCGCTTCCCATTTTAGGGGCGCTTGCAAGGCCTGTGGTGCAATTTCTAGCAGTACCAGCGCCTGCTGTCCGCGATAAAAGCTATTGGCCACAGGTAAGATTTGCTCTAGTGTAGAACAGTGGATAAATCCTTCGCTCTCTAATGAGGGTGCAGAATATTTCCCTGTTTTTTGCGCTGCTTGCCATGCTTGCTCGGTTGTAATGTGGTAAATCATTGTCATTTCACCATCGCTTATCTAAATCATGCGGAACAACATCGCCCGTTTCTAGATAAAACCGTAAAAGCCGCTC
>DAOTWU010000376.1:0-1632 GCA_034435735.1 Anaerolineae bacterium
CGCCACAGTTAGGGCCAGGCAAAGGGCACGGCGCTAATGGGCGTGAAGATTGGGGACGCGGGCGAGTCACATTCGATTGGCGCGACCAATATCGCTTCCGCACGCCGCCGCTGCGCAATGTGACGCTCACAGCCCCTTACTTCCACAATGGCGCTTATCCAACCTTAGAAGATGCAATCCGCCACCACGTCAATATCTGGGAGGCGGCAGCTGAATATGACCCATCGGCCTATTTGCCGCCCCAATTCTTCAGTAGTGTGCAGCCTTTCAATCCATCACGGCAGGCGCATTCTGTCGCCCCGCAATTGGCAAATGGCTTGCCGCTAAGCGAAGAGGACATCGCCGATTTAGTCGCATTTCTGGAGAGTTTGACCGACCCGCAAGCAGCAGATTTACTAGACTTCATTCCAGAAAGCGTACCCAGCGGCTTACCGTTAGACCCGTTACCAGATAAAACTCCGCAAGAAGTACAAGCGAGCGGTGACGAAGGGCAAGTTACAGCAGGAGATACCGAAGAAACTGTTGATGATACTGCTGACGTTTGGCGGTTTATTGAGGTTGCGGAAGAGGTTGGATTAGACTTTGTGCATCAGGCTTTTCGCAATGCCATCTATGAAGACCCTGCCGCGATGATGGGCGGCGGTCTTTGCTGGCTAGACTATGATAACGATGGCTGGCTAGACTTGTATCTCGTGAATAGCTATGCCGAAGATGAAGCTGACTATTGGGAAGCACATGGCGGCCTGCCAACGAATGCGTTATATCGCAACAACAGCGGCATGTTTGAAGATGTGAGCACAAATAGCGGCGCAGCGCTCTCCATGCGCGGTAACGGCTGCGTAGCGGCTGATTTCAATAATGATGGTTGGATGGATATTTTCATCACAGCTGATGGCCCAAATGCCCTCTTGTGGAATAACGGTGATGGCACATTCAGCGAGGGCGCAGAAGCCGCTGGCCTAGCCACCCCTGAATGGAATTCAGCTGCAGCAGTAGCAGACCTTAACGGTGATGGCTGGCTAGATTTATACGTGGGTAGCTATATCGACCTGAATAACAAAGTACCGCGTCCTGTGGGTGCATTTCCACAAGACTACTATGGCCTGCCTGACCACCTATATATCAGCAATGGTATAGGCGCAGATGGAAAAGTGACATTCAGCGATATGACTGAAGAAGTTGGCTTAGCGCATAATGAACGGGCGTTAGGCGCTATTTTCACCGATGTAGATAATGATGGCGATTTAGATTTATACATCGCCAATGATGGCCAACCCAACCGCCTATATATTCACCAATCTGGCCTCAATCGGGCGTTGGGCTTCCGCTTTTTAGAAGTCACTGATAGCGCCGAAGTGGGCGATACAGGTAGCGGTATGGGTGTCACCAGCGGTGATTACGATGGAGACGGCAGGTTTGACCTATTCATCACCAACTGGCAAGCAGAATTTAACGCCCTATACCGCAACGAAACGGAAACCACTGATAACGCGCATTTTCAATATAGCACCTACCGCGTTGGGCTACAGGGTATTGGGCGAGACCTCACAGGTTGGGGAACGGCTTTCGCTGACTTTGACCTTGATAGTGACCTCGATTTGTTCATTGTCAATGGATATGTGCCTATCAGCA
>DAOTWU010000377.1:0-2201 GCA_034435735.1 Anaerolineae bacterium
CCTTCCAATATGCAAGGGCGTGAACTTAACGCCGTGGCTGAAGGTATGCTCAATGCGGGAAGCACCCAAGAAACAGAAATGCTCTCCAGTAATGGGCGCGATGTTCTTAAAGCTACCATTACCACAAGCAACGGTCAAACTTCGGTTGTGTATTATGTAGCAGATAGTGATGGCGACATCATCAGCCTGACGATTTTCCCGGCGATAGCTCCCCCGCCAGATTTAGAAGAAGCTGTACTCTTTATGGCGGGCAACGTAGAGCTTGAGTGAATTAAAAAGGCGGCTTATGTTAGCCGCCTTTTACATTTAATCATCAATAATGGATGCACCATCTGCCGCGTACTTCTCTAATCGTCGCGGCACTTGCCCCGTCATAATCATCTCTGCAACGGTTTCTTGATCAACCACTTCTTTCGGGAAATCGCCGACTTTACGCCCGTGATAAATCACCGTGAAAATATCAGCAACTTCGAACACATGGAAGATATTATGTGTGATGAAGATGACGCCCATGCCGCGTTCTGCAGCTGCAGTGGTGTAATTGAGCACCTTGCGCGTTTCGCCAATGGATAGCGCTGATGTAGGCTCATCGAGAATGAGTACGCGCTTTCCAAAGTAAACAGCCCGCCCAATAGCTACTGATTGGCGTTCGCCACCAGAGAGCGAACCAACGGGGTGTTTAGGAGAGCGAATGTGAATACCTATCTCCAAAAGCGCCTCTTCAGCCTGTTTCTCCATGGCCACTTGGTCGAGAATTTTAATCGGGCCAATTTGTCGTTTAACTGGCTCGCGGCCTAGATAAAAATTGCGCGCAATACTCATCAGCGGAATGAGGGCTAGGTCTTGATAAACTGCTTCAATCCCCAAATTTTGCGCTTCTTGGGGTGAATTTATGCGTACTGGCTGACCTTCCCAATAAATTTGCCCGCTTGTTGGGGCATATACGCCCATAAGCACTTTAATCAGTGTGCTTTTGCCAGCGCCGTTGTCACCTAATAAGCCAATAACTTTGCCGCCCCAAACCTTAAAATCCACTCCGTCAAGCGCGACAATTGTGCCAAATTGCTTGCGAATGTCCTTCATATAGATGAGCGGCTCATCCTGTGGTAAATCTGGTAAATGTTCGCTCATGAGACCTACTCCTTAACGCTGGCGACGGACAAGATTATTGATAACAACGGCTACAATCAAAATCACACCGATATAGCCACGGAAACCCGCAGCAGGCACACCCAATTGTACTAAACCAGTGCTCAACATGCCGGCGAGAATCACACCTATCAGCGTTCCATAGATGCTGCCATAACCACCAGAGAGCAACGAACCGCCAATCACCGCTGCAGCAATTGCTTCCAACTCCCAGCCTGTGCCACGGTCACCCGATGCAGACCCTTGCCGCGCAAACTCAAGCGTTGCAGCAAATGCCGCTAAAAAGCCACAAACGACAAAGTTTATGATGCGAACCCGATCAACTGGAATACCTTGCGCCCGTGCGGCTTCTCCCGCGCCACCAGTCGCAAATACTGCATTCCCGTATTTAGTGTGATTGAGAATAAACGCCACCACCATCACAACCAACAAGAACCAAATGGTTACAGAACGGAAATTGCCAGCAATGCCAGCATCACGGAAGAAGGTTAATGGGCCATTCATAATGTCAAAGGCGCTGACCTCAACTAATGTGCCCATATCTTTAGCAACAATTTGTCCTTCACTAAAGAACGTTAAAATCGCCGTTGTCGCATCCTCTGGTATGTCTTCTGGAGATGCATAACTTGCTACCAGTGTTCGCGGCTGGTTAAAATTGCCAAAATCAATATCTACAGCGGCGCTAAAGTCAAGGAAGATTGAAGCGAACCACACGAGAAAGAAAATAGTGAGAATAGTTGTAATCGCCCCGCCAATAACTCCAGCAACTACGGCAATTATCTTTTCTAATGGCAACACACTAGTTCTAAAGTGATGAATGCGCCCACGCACAAAAATTAATGTGAGGGCTGCAAAGAGCACGGTCAAACCCAATCCGATGAATGCCAACACCCATGGGGAGAAAAAGAGCGATGGCGGACTTTCTCGCAATTCAGGGGGTAAGCGCAAAATGCCCGTTTCACTTGTTGCCGTTAAAGCTAGTGCACGATAAGCGAGCAGTGTACCTAACGTCACGATAAAAGACGGTATTCTTGTTAGAACCAAAATAATGC
>DAOTWU010000378.1:0-7965 GCA_034435735.1 Anaerolineae bacterium
TCATAGATAGTCTGGCGAAGACACCTGCGCCGCCATTTATTTTATTGTTGCGCAACCTGCATTTTCATTTGAGCCGCTATACACTAATTGCCGCTACGGCGCTTTTCATCCTCGCTCTATATATTGGCCTGGCCCGGCATGCCGATGTCACGCCATATTTTCGGCGTGGGGTGTATATCATGGTTGGGGTGATGGTTTTTGAGGCGCTTGTTGGCGGGCTGATGTTTTTGCAAGGGCTGCGCCCAGCCGAAGATGTGCATGTGATTTATGGCGCGGCGACGGTTTTAGCCCTGCCGTTTTTCATCTTTGTCGAAACTACGGCGGAAAAGCGCCCAGCGATGGGCAGCTATATGTGGGGCTTTGCCCTGTTAGCAGGTATTATCATCCGTTGTATCAGCACTGGGGCAATCTAGCGCCTACAATTGCTCTACCCAGATGACCGCTGCCACATTATACCCTAGCAAGGCCTGCTCATCGCCCAAGTTAAGGGTGAGCGGGCCAGAGAAGGGGTCGCGATGAGTCACTTCTATCGTTTGACCAAGTTTAAGGCCGCGGTCTAAGATATGCTGGAGCATATGGGGGTCGCTAGTCGTCAAGCGTGATACTCTGGCCGATACGCCCAACGGCAATTCGGTGAGCGGCACCAGCTCTCTAGCGGCGATTGTGCCATCGTTATCAGGAATAGGGTCACCATGCGGGTCTAGTGTGGGGTGGTTTAGTTTGGCAGCAATGGCGGCGATGAAACGGTCACTCACCGCATGTTCTAAATTATCGGCCTCTTCATGAACTTCATGCAAGTTATAGCCCAGCTCTTCCACCAAATATAACTCTAGCAGGCGGTGGCGGCGGATGATTTTTAGGGCTATTTCTTCTCCTGCTGGCGTCAACATCACGCCTTTATAGCGCACATAATCCACCAAACCAGCATCTACCATACGGCGCGCCATATCGGTCACTGAGGGCGCTTTGACGCCAAGCCGTTCCGCCAAGGCATTCGTAGAGACGCGCTCGCCAGATTGCTGTAAAACCCAGATGGCCTTTAAGAAATCATCTACTGATTTTGAATCGCCCGCAGCAAGATGGTTAGGCATGGTTTCCTTTCCATGATGCAAATCATAATCTCAACAATCATAGCATAGAATTTTCTCCTTTGTTGATACTGGCCTTGCCAGAATATCACTCACCCTTGACGCCGCTCACCTTAGCTTTATAATTCAAAGCTGACTAGTCAATTTTGACCATATGGGCTTATGGAACGCGAACTTTTGCTATTAGGTTTGTTGCGGCGGGGTGATAACTATGGCTATCACCTGCACGATTTCATCAATAAATATATGGCATCCTGTACCAATCTCAAAAAGGCCACCGCCTACTATTTGCTAGATAAAATGGTGGAGCGGGGCTGGATTGAGCAAAAGGATGACGATAGCGATAGCAACTATCCGCCACGCCGTATCTATAGCCTGACCGAAGCGGGCGAGGCTGCATTTCAAAAGTTGCTGCGCGAAAATCTTTCGCAATTGCACCCAGTGTATTTTACGGGTGATATTGGTCTGGCGTTTCTTGATGTGTTAGATGCAGAAGAGGCGCGCACGCTGCTCCAACAGCGCCACCAAGCTGTGGCAGAGCGCTTAAACCATTTAGAAGCCAACGCCCCCAAGCACGAAGGTGCGCCGCAATGGGTGTTGGAACACCATATGCGTTTCTTACAGTTTGAATTATCATGGCTTGCTGATTTGTTAGAACGTTTACAAGGTGCGTAATTACCGTTATCTAATAGGAGAGATGTGTACATGCAAGATTTCCTCTTTGGTTTACATTCCGGCGTCCGCTGGCTGGTGGTGCTCATCACCATTTTGGCCTTGCTCAAGCTCATTCTCGGCTTAGTACAAAAATCCGCCTATGACCGATTGACCTACCGCTTGATGATTGCCTTCAGCGGTTTGATAACAGTGCAATGGGTTTTGGGTTTAATTCTTTTCCTTGCGCTAAATTCTTTCGGTGTTGGCTATCGTTGGGAACACGCCCTGACGATGACCATTGCCGTCGCTGTTTCACATATGCACATGCGCTGGAAAAAAGCGCCGGACGCAGTGCGCTATCGCACGAGTTTGCTTATTGTGGTAGCGGTGTTGGTGCTTGTTTACATCGGTGTGGCGCGCTTGCCACAAGGTTGGGGTGGATAGGTCTAAAAGCGTATGTCTGAACATGACGCTTCCAATGCGCAAGATGAGCGGCTAGATTTTGGCAAAGTGCTGCCCATCTTCGCCATTGTTTTTGTCGATATGCTGGGGCTGACGATTATTCTGCCCCTCTTACATATCTATGCGATTCGTTACGGGGCCGATGCGACGACCATCGGCCTTTTGGCGGCAACTTATCCCGCCTGCCAGTTCATTGGTGCGCCCCTCTTAGGGCGGCTTTCCGATCGTTATGGCCGCAAACCTATTTTGCTTTTAAGCCAGATAGGGACGCTCATCGGTTTTATCTTGTTGGCCGCTTCTAACACCTTATGGATGGTCTTCCTCTCGCGGGCGATTGATGGTTTTACGGGGGGCAATATCGCCGTGGCACAGGCCGCTTTGACAGACATCACGCCCAAGCGCCATCGCACTCGTGCGCTGGGATTGACGGGCGCGGCCTTCGGTTTGGCGTTTATTTTGGGGCCAGTCATTGCCATTCTGTCGTTAGAAATCAGTGGTGATAACTATGCGCTGCCCGCTGCCTCTGCTGCGGTTTACTCTGGTATGGCTATTTTGCTCACTCTGATTTTATTCAAAGAGACGCATGCCGATAACACAGCCACAACACAGCGCTCGTTGAACCCGTTCGTCAGTATTTGGCACGGCTTGAATAACCCGCTCATTGCCGTTTTACTGGTGCTCATCTTCGCCCAACAGTTCGTCTTTTTCGCGTTTGAGAGCCTAGTCGGCGTTTTTACATTGAATAGATTGGGCTTTAGTGGCACAGGCAATGCGCTGCTATTCATCTATGTTGGCCTCATTCTCGTGGCGGTACAGATGGGCTATATCGGGCGTTGGAGCAATCGCTATGGCGATAGGCGCGTTATTTTGGGCGGCTTAGCGTTGCTGGGCGTTGGTCTCTTGATGACCGCCATCACACCAGAACAGCCACTGCCCGGTTATAGCCCGTTGCGGATGCGGCTCGCCCTCCAGCAAGCTCATGCTGGCGCACCCACCCGCGCCGAAACGCTCAACCCGCGCGATATTGCGGTGGATATTCCCGATGGAGAGAATACCGGCCTTGTTGGCGTTTTATGGCTGGCGGTGGCGATGGTGCCGGTGTCTGTTGGTGCGGCGGTCTTGCGCCCTTCAATTAATAGCTTGATTACTAAACGTGTGCCTATGGATGAAGTTGGCGGCATTCTCGGCGTGAGTGCCGCGCTTGTCAGTAGTGCCAATGCCATATCGCCCATTGTTGGCGGCTACTTTTTTGAACAGAACGGCTCTAGCGCGCCCTTCCTTTATGGCGGGGTGGCGCTCATTGCGCTAGTTCTGGTGAGTGTATTTGCCCTCAAATCACGGGCAGAGGATGAACAAGAATGACACAATCAACCACGACTCCCCCGGAAGACCGCCTCGACTTCAAGCGGGTCTTGCCAGTTTTCATCATTGTTTTTGTCGATATACTCGGCCTGACGGTCATCATCCCGTTATTACACCTTTACGCCGCTTCTTTTGGCGCGAATGCCTTTTTAATCGGCGTAGTCGCCACCGCTTACCCGCTGATGCAGTTCGTTGGTGGTCCTTTGCTGGGCGGCCTCTCTGACCGTTACGGGCGTAAACCCATCCTCTTCATCAGCCAGATTGGTACATTTATCGGTTTTCTCGTGCTGGGATTTGCTAATTCGCTGTGGATGATTTTGCTAGCGCGTATTATTGACGGCATCAGTGGTGCGAACATTGCCGCCGCGCAAGCTGCGCTCACCGATGTAACTTCAGAGAAGACGCGGGCGCAGGGGCTGGGGCTAATTGGCGCGGCCTTTGGTCTGGGGTTCATCATTGGCCCCATTATCGCCCTGTTGGTGTTATTGGTCAGCAATAATAACTATGCGCTAGTGGCGTTTGTTGCGGCGGGCTTCTCGCTCATTTCGCTTACGCTCACCTTGTTCAAATTTGATGAAACCCTGCCGCCAGAAAAACGTGCCGCTGTCAAAAAACAATCGATGAACCCCTTCACCAACATTCGCCGTGCACTGGGCAAACCGCAGCTTGCTGGTCTGCTCATCCTCATCTTCGCCCAACAGGTTGTTTTCTTCGGACTAGAGAGCTTACTCGGCTTATTCACCCTCAACAAGCTGGGGCTAGATGGGCGCGGCAATGCTGTGATTTTCACCATCATCGGTATTGTTATGGTGTTTGTGCAGGGCTATTTCATCGGTAAATGGAGCCGTCGCTTTGGAGAGTTGCGTCTTGTACAAGCGGGGCTGTTATTGCTCTCTGCTGGCTTGATTTTCACCGCCCTCACCCCACGCCAGCCGCTTCCTGGCTACTCGCAAGAGGCGCTCATCGCTTCACTAGCGGAGAGCCGCAGCGTAGGCGGCGGGGAAGGGGCAGAAGTCAACGTACAGGTGGAATTGCCGCCAGAGGGGGAGACTGGCTATAACGGCATCATCTGGATTATTGTGGCGCTTGTACCAGTAGCCATTGGTGGCGGCATTTTACGTCCATCAATTAACACTTTGCTCACCAAACGCACATCCCCCGCCGAAGTCGGCGCGATTCTGGGCGTGAGTTCCGCTTTTGTCAGCGCGGCGAACGCTATCACGCCGGCGCTTGGGGGCTTCGCCTTTGAGCAGCTCGGCGGTAGCTTGACCTTTTTCATTGGCGGTATCATTATCGCGCTTTTGTTCCTTTGGGCGCTGCGCACTATCCGAGAGGAAACAGCACCCATTGGCGATACAGTGACAGAATCTGCTTAAAACTAAAAGGGGCGGCCTAACCTTGACCGCCCCTGATTGTTTCTTATTCGTCATTGCTTTGGGCATTTAACTGGCGAATATAGGCGATGATGTCCCACATTTCGCCATCGCCCCAATCGAATCGCCCGCCATAAGCTGGCATCCCCATACCTGTGACTGAGTCTGCTGAATCTGATGAACGCCCAACACGCAAGAAGCCTAATAGAGCTTCATCCGTTAAGCCGTCAACAAAATCTGAGCCAACAAGAGGCAAGCCGACACCGCTACCATCACCTTGTGGCCCATGGCAACCCGCGCAGCCTTCGTTATATAGCATTTCACCGCGTTGGGGGTCACCCGCCTGTGATGTATCAAACAGTGGCGGCAGGGTGGCATCTGGCAGGGGCGGCAAGGTTGCAACAGGCGGTGATTGGCTCGCTGTGGTGGCTGTGGGCGCGGGAAGTTGGGGCGCTTCTGTTGCTTCTGGTGTCTCCTCTATTGCAATTTCAATACCAGAGAGCAGCGCACCATTGAGCACATAAATTTCGCCCGCATTGGCCAAAGTGTTATTTGCGCCATCGCCACCCATAGCATTAGGGATAACATCAGTATAGCCGTCGCCATCGACATCATAAACCGCAATAGCATAGGCCATCATGTCATTTTCATCCGCGCCCACCACATAGCGCACCCGCAAATCGTTTGGTTGTTCAGATGGCAGGGTAATGCTGCGGCCATCATGGGGGAAGCCGCCCGCTTGCCCGTAAATAATCGCCAATAGGCCAGCATTACGGCGCGGAATGAGATTATAGCCCACAGCGTCATAGTTCGGCGCGCCATAAGCCAAATCATTGAAGCCATCACCATCAAAATCCGCAATCCGTAGCGTATCGCCACCTTTGCTATCCGCTTGGTCAACATAAATGACGACGGCATCATTCAGCGGGTTAGAGAGGTCAATCATGCGTCCAGCGAAGTTCTCATCGGTATAAATGACCCAGGCTTCGCCCCCGCCTTCATATTGGTTGTTGGGACCGCTGCCAATGAGTGTGCCCAGCACCAAATCATCTTGCCCATCGCCATTTAAGTCACCTGTAGCGATTTCTTCACCGAGTAAGTCGTTGGGGTCTGGACCATAGATGACCGTAATAGATGTATCACGTGGGGCGCCAGTGTTGGGGTCAATACGGGTGGCGAGGTCTACCGTTTGCCCGCGTAATTGTGGCCCACCAAAAATGACATACGTATCACCAGCGTTATACCGTGCATTGCCAGGGCCATCGCCCCCGCCGAAGGAAAGCCCCTCTACACCTGCCGAGCCGCGCCAAAGTGCCGCGCTGACAATGGCATCGGTATAGCCATCGCCGTTGAGGTCTCCATGTCCCCAAACGCATGAACCGAGTAGATCATCAAAATCCGCGCCGATGATACGGGTAGCATCTATGGGTGGCGTCCGCATATCGGTGATTTGCCCGTATTTTATCGCCCAATCTGGCGCGCCATAGAGTATCCAGGCCTCGCCCGCATTAATGCGGCGGTCACCCTCGCCGTCGGCTTGCGTTGCGCCGATAATCAAATCGTCATAGCCATCAGCGTCAAAATCGCCTGTTTCTACCCAAATGCCGAAGCGGTCTTCATCAGTTGCGCCATAAAACACCACAACCCCTTCCGGTGGCGTTTGCAGGTCAACTTCTGCGCCATAAGTTGCCGCGAAGTCTGGGCCACCAAACACCACATACACCGCGCCTGCGTTGGGGCGGCTGCGGTTGAGGCTATCGCTGTTTTGCGCACCAAAGGCCACATCGCTATAGCCATCGCCATTCAAATCGCCGACAGCAATCTCTGTACCCGCCATATCTCCAGCGCGCGCGCCCAAAAACGTGACAATCTGGTGATTGGCTGGCATGCCTTCTTCTAGCGCGATGCGCCCATCGATATGGCATAAATCTAGTAGGATGCGCACCTGCCCGCCCTGCACACGGTAGCCGTCGGGTTTGGGAAAGCTGGCATTTTGGCCAGTAATCGCTAAATCGCCGCAACCATTCCCGTTAATGTCGGCAACATCAACCGGCTTGCCAGTGAGGGAAACGCCTTCTGGTGCATCGTAAAAGACAAACGCCCCTTCTTGTGGCAATCCGCGCAAATCCCATGGATTGCCGCCAGAGGGTTCAATATCATCCTGTGCGATGGCGAAGCTAGCAACTATCGCCATGCAGATAAGGCCTATTATCCGTAATATATGCTTACTATATCGTGGCATCGTCATTCGCCTATCTTATAAGCCAAATAGATAAACCGCTGCACATTATAACAGCCGCCTTATATGCGTATATAGAGAACTTGAGGTATGGTTAACCTGTTACATCTGGCGTATTGAAATCGGGAGAAAGGCGACATGAGCAGAATTACTTACCCGCAGGTGGTACTTTTCGGCTCTATGACCGCGGGCTGGCGTGAAGAAATCATGATACCCCTGCTAGAGCAACTTGGCGTTACTTACTACCATCCCTCGCCACGAGGAGGCGATTGGCACGAGGACAAAGGGAAATCTGAAGCGCTGGTGATGCAACATGCCGAAACAATCGTGATTGTCATTGATGCGAATAGCTCTAGTTTTGCCAGCCTTGCAGAGACAGGTTGGGCAGCAGCCAGTAGCGCCGTGCGTGGCCAGCGGGTCATCCTCTACATTGCGCCCGATTATCGCCCGCATATTCCCCTATGGATGCGCTTCTTCCCTCCTTTACGTCGCGTCTTCCGTACAATAGAAGACGCTAGCCGCCGCGCCCGTTTTCTCGTTCTACAACATGCCGAACGTTTACGGGGCGATATTCCCGGCCTCATCATCTGCGATAGTGTGGAAAATGTGCGGCAAGAACTCATCAACATTTATGGCACTCCGCCCGCCTAGTCCGTTTGTATACGCCCATCTAATGTGAGGGCAGTATAGTGCTCTCATGGTAAAGGATTGGCTATATGGAAGATTTACGGGTTCTAGTCGTCGCTGAAGATGTGCTAGCACGCACTGGTCTGGCGGCTATTGTGGG
>DAOTWU010000379.1:0-6332 GCA_034435735.1 Anaerolineae bacterium
CTTCAGATTCTGGCGAGAGCAGTGGCACAGGCCGCCACCCCACTAAACGCAACTCGTCGTTAAAGACAGCGCCTACTGGTCGGGCATCAGCGGGCAATTCGTGCACAATGCGCTTTGGCGGGAATTGTGGCGGGTCGGTCAAGAAGAGATAGGGCGCAAAAGACCAAACGACGGCGATAGCGGCGGGTAGTAAATAGGGCTTCCATGTGACCGCTTTTCGCACCCGCAGCATCTCCCAACCGCGCACTAATGCGTAAGCGCCGCCCACCATCAAGGGCAATGAGACTGGATGGCGAATGCGACTAACAGTATAAGCAGAAATCCCCCCAATAAAAAGCACTAACAATAATCCTAAAAAGAACCAGGCAAGTGGGCGCTGCTCCACCCACAAGAACGCCACCCCTAATAAACCAATAAGCGCAATCATGGTGAAATCGATCGGGATACTACGTAACAAAGGTGAAATATTCTCGCCATTGCGCACATAGTCGATATTGCTATTCGGCTCAGCATTGCTCCAGTAAGTGGCGGCTTTGCGCACAATGAGACCGGCAAAGCGCAGTGGGTCTAACTTAATATCTTTGAGGAGCGCACCACCATAATCACCATCATCTATGAGTAACATAGCAGGCGCCCGCCCATCTGAGGCCGTACCAGCAGCATCGCGATTATTCCCCATATACAGCTCAAAACTCCCCAAACGAGTAAGCAAGATAAAATCGCCACCCGTAATATAGGCATTCCATAGTGTGAAGGGCGCAATCACAGCGGCAATCGTGCCGAGAAAGACGAGCGCATGTTGGAGGCGTTTATGACCATGTTGCCAAAGATACCAAACCAACCAAATACCCGCGATAGGCGCTAAGTTCAAGCGCAACACCAACAACCACCCTGCCAACACGCCTAATATCAGCGTTTTTCGCAGCGTGGGCTGGCGATGTTGCCATAACCCAAAGAACAGAAATAGGCTGAGTGTAAATGTAACATGGGGAACAATGAGTAGCGTTGTGCCATAAAAGATAGCAACAGGATACAAGGCATATAACAGCGCAACGATATACCCTGCCGCACGCCGCCGCACAAGTAACCACGCCGCCCCCGCTAACCAACCCGCCACCACCGCATCAAAAGCTGCAATTGCCAAACGGAGCAATGGGGCAGAATAGCCTACAATGCGCTCAATAATGAAAAAATCATAAATAACCCCTGGCTGTGTGGTGTAAACGGCATATGGGTATGCGCCGCTAGCGATGTTATTCCCCTGACGGATATAGTATTCCTGATCCATGCCAGCAATAGGGATAAAACGCGGGTCTGCGGCGGCACGGTCAAAAATGACCACAGTGCGCAAGAAGAAAGCGAAGAGAATAATCGCGATAATGACGAGAATATCACGATATGAGAAGCGAAACCCCAGTACCTCATCGTTTAATGAGTTCAAATGCCTGCTCCCTTTTGGCTTGAATGTGTGCTTTTGTGTACTATCTATTTCGGCTTTTTACCACCGCGCAGCTGGCCAGTTTGCGCCTTGTCTAGTGGCTCAACTAGCTCAGCATCATAAGGCTGTAATGCGAGGCGAATTTTGGGCAATAGGGCTTTGCCGTTGGCAATCTCTAGCACTAATGCCGGATGCCCCTGCTCTAGCTGGTGTGCTAATTCTTCAATTTGGTCATTCTTAAAGCCGAAGTCAATCAAATTTGCGGCAAAGCGTCCGGTTGCACGCCCCACCAATCCGCCGACCATCGCCCCCGCGCCCAGCGCAATAATTGGGCCAACACCCGGCAACGCTAACGCGCCCAACTGAACGAGACCTAATGCAGTCATAGCGGCGCCAAGTGTGCCGCCAGCTATCCCACCTTCATCAGCGCTGATGTCATCATCGAGGACAATCGTCTCGCCACTGGCCGCCCGCGCAACAATGGCTGCCCGCTGTATCTCTATAGCATCATTTTGCACTAGATGGTCTAGTGCCTTTGTGAGATGCTCTCGAGAGGGAAAAATCGCTACTATAACATCGCTGCTAGCCATTGACGGCCTCCTATAATCCTTGCACGCCATACCCATATTACCATGTGGTATGGGTTTGCCCCCATTAATAGGGCACATTGTAGCGTTTACGGCCAAGGCTGCCAATACTACGGCTGAACAGGGAAACAAAAAGCCAGCCCATGGGCAGGCTGGCCTTCAAAAGAGGGAATACAGGTGAATTCGTTTAGACTGCTGCTGTCTCTGTAGCGAGAATAGCTTCTACCTCAAGGCTGATAGTTATTTCTTTACCGACTAACCAGCCACCCGCCTCTAGGGCAACGTTCCATGTTAGGCCGAAGTCCTCGCGATTGATTTTTGTCGTAGCGCTGAAGCCAACAATAGTCTGGCCATAGGGGGATGTGCCGCTACCGTTATACTCGGCCTCTAGCACCACTTCGCGGGTGACACCATGAATGGTCAAATTGCCATAGACTTTCGCGGTGTTCTCACCAGTTGGTTCAACTTTTGTGCTCTTAAAGGTGATGGTTGGGTATTTTTCAACTTCTAAAAAGTCGGCGCTACGCAGGTGGTTATCGCGGTCTTCCACGCCGGTATCAATAGTTGCGGCATCGATAGTCACATCAACAGCGCCAGTTGTGGGATTTTCGGGGTCAAATTCAATGGTTCCGCTGACACCCGTAAATTTACCGCGCACTTTGGAAACCATCATGTGGCGAACAGAAAATTCTACACCGGTATGTGCTGGGTCAATATTCCAAGTTGGCATGGCATGGCTCTCCTTACTCACCATTAAGTGGACTATAGTCCGTTTTTTACAAAAACAGCATACGCCACTTTTCTGCTTTTGTCTATTAGAACTAGATTAGAAATGGACTATAGTCCGTTTATCTAGGCTGAGAGCCATGCTTTACCAGTCCAGTAGAAACGCTGGGCGGAAATTACTAACGGCGCATCATGCGGCGGCGCATACGGCGACGCACACGACGGCGCGCGCCCCAAAAGCCAAACGGGCGGAAGAAACGGCGCATCCAAAACATGGTTTCACTCCTAAAAACTGCTATTGCCTACTTTCTAGAGATTACCGACAAACTGTTATCACCAAATGTGGAAATTGTAAAATCTTTGCGCTATATGAGTTGTGCTTTAGAATTCACGCAAATAGGGGATTTAGGTTATTGTGAGCTTTGCATAACAGCCCTATAATATAAGGAAGATTATCGCATTGCCTCATATGCGATGCCGCCACAAGCTGCCTCCACCTTTATTGTATCCCGACGCAGCAGCGGCAGAGCGGGGCCATTGTTCGTTGTTATTGAGGTGTTGTGCATACTCCCTCATGGGTGGCGGCTTTATTCCCCTCAAAGCGCGCCTATGACCGTATAAGTTCATCACGTGTAACAGGGATGAGCGCACACCGTAGGAGTTAACCTCATGCGTTCAGATTTTATCTCCCGCATCATTGGGCTGATTATATTTGGCATTTTCTTCGCCCGTCTCGGCGTTGATGCTGCTGATGCCCTCGCGCTTGTACCCGAAGCCACCTCGTTCATCTTCATGCTGGTCGGTTTTCTGTTCGGCCTCATCATCACGCCATGGATAACCGTCCGCCCAATTCGGATGATACGGCGTATCGTGAACGAAATGCCTGTGCCCATTTTGGTCTCGGCATTGGTTGGCGCAGTTGTCGGGCTAGGCCTATCGTTACTCGTTGCTTATCCACTCTCGCTATTAGCGCCACCATGGGGACAAATTCTGCCGACAGTCGCTAGTGTGCTGGGTGGATATTTGGGCATCACGATTTTCGCAGTGCGCTGGCGCGAATTCGGCCAATTTGCTAATGATATTTTACGCGGACGGCGGGGGCGTGGCACTTATATCCAATCCAGCCGCCGCTTACTGGTCGATACCAGCGTGCTCATCGATGGGCGTATCGTAGAAATCGCAGAGACGGGCTTTTTAGGCGGCACGATTATCATCCCGCGTTTTGTCTTAAATGAATTGCACCAAGTGGCTGATTCTTCTGACCCCTTGCGGCGCAATCGTGGGCGGCGCGGGCTGGCCAAACTCAATGAGCTACAGCGCAACGATATGACGCCCGTCCGCATCATTGAAGATGATATTGAAGAAATTACAGAAGTGGACGATAAACTCGTTGCACTCGCCTTACAGATGGATGCGGCAGTGATTACCAATGACTTCAACCTCAACCAAGTGGCGGAAGCCCAAGGCGTCACCGTCTTGAATATCAACGCGCTATCTAATGCTGTCCGTGCGATTTATATCCCCGGAGAGCGCTTCCCCATTCGCATCATTCAAGAAGGGCGCGACCCTGACCAAGGTGTCGGCTATCTAGAAGATGGCACAATGGTGGTGGTAGAACATGGGCGGCAGTTCATGGACCGCACTATTACGGTTGAAGTCACCAAACTTATCAACCGCGAAACGGGACGGATGATTTTCGCCGTGCCAGAATCGCTCAAAGACCGTATTTCATCATAGACAGCACCTTATGCGTTACTTTTGCTTAATGCTGTTCATCTCGCTAGTGGCGGGTTGCAATCTCAATGCTGACGAGCCACTAGCTAACCCACAAACGACGACACTAGCGGTTTATTTGTCATGGGTGCAACAAGGTGACTTATGGGTCTATGGCCCTGATGATAGCAACCCGCGGCGTGTCGCTAGCGGTGGCGTGGTGCGGCCTTACCTTGCGCCAGATGGGCAAACCATCGCTTTCACACGCGGGCCAGAGGGCACTCCGCAAACGCTGTGGGCGGTCGATTTTACTGGCGGTAGAGAGCGCGAATTAGCTGGCACAGATGACCTGTTAGATGACGAAGGCATCGGACAGGTTGGCTGGTGGGATGAAAACGCCCTGTACTTCAATACTTTTCAAGTTGACAACACTCACTATGTTCCACACCCCCGCCATAACCTGTATCGGGTTCATGCTGTCACGGGAGAACTAGCATTGATACGCGCCCCAGCGGAAGGTGGTAACTTCAGCTTTGATCCACAGCGCGAGCATATCATCCTCGTTTATCCAGGCACTTATAACGTACGCGACGGGCGTATCAGCATGATTGACCCGCTAGTCTTAGAACCGCCCCGCAATTTGCTCTTTTTTGAGGGCGTGGCCACAGGCGCAGAAACGCTATTCTATCCAGAAATTTATTGGGAAGCATCAGGCGAGGCAGTGAGGTTTGCCATACCAGACCCCGATTTACTGTATGCAAGCGGCGATAACATCCCCACAACCGCCCTATGGCGCGTGCCACTTGATGCGCCATCTAACCGCGAAGTGATTGGCTCTTTGCAGGCAGATTTCTTCGGCTTGCCGGTCTGGTCTCCGGATGGCGCTCATCTCGTCTATCTGAAGCGCACCGCCACCAGCCCCAACAGGCTAGAGCTTTATCTGGCTGATGGTGATGGCAGCAACGCCATACTATATAACGATGGGCAGGTGGGCAATTTGAACCGCCCGCGCTGGATAGATGAGCGCCAATTCGTCTATATACAAGGCGAGCCAGGCGCTTACTGGTTGGGCTCAGTCGATGCACCGCCACAGCGTTTGACAGAAAAAACTATTTTCAACGTGCGCTGGCTGAGTAGCGGCCATTATATTTACCTAACGCCAGAAGATGGCAGCGCAACAATAGAGCTGGGAGCACTAGATGGTGTAGCGCAACCCATCATCACAATCGAGGGCGCACAGGCAGATACATTGCGCTATTCAGCGGTGATGGTGGATGACTAATCATCAAAGATGATAACCCCACGCCCAACCTCGCCAGTGAGCATGGCGCTATAGGCCTCATTAATTTGCTCTAGGCGGTATTCGCGCGTGACCAACGCATCAAGCATCAAACGCCCTTCGGCGTACCAATCAAGGAATTTTGGGAAATCGTGCCGCGGGTTCACTGTCCCATAGTAGCTACCACGCACGGTTTTCTCCTGTCGGACAATAGCCGCCCCACTTAAATTGGTGCTCGTATCCATCGGCGCCAATCCAACCAACGTCAAAGTGCCGCCCGCAGCCACCGCCTCTAAAGCCGCTTCCTGTACACTGGGGCGACCAACCGCTTCAAACACATGCTCTGCGCCACGCCCATCGGTTAAGCTACGGATGGTCTTTAGCGCAGCATCGGGAAGCGCACCATGCGTTGCGCCGAATTGACGGGCAATATTCAACTTAGCGTCAGTGCGGTCTATGGCGATGATAGGATGTGCGCCAGCGAGTTTAGCCGCTTGGATGATATTTAAGCCGATGCCGCCCACGCCATACACGGCCACACTTTGCGCTGGGCGAACGTCCGCCGTATATAACACCGCACCCACACCCG
>DAOTWU010000380.1:0-4401 GCA_034435735.1 Anaerolineae bacterium
GGAATTTACACTGGTTGACAATGCGCACTTTGGCGGGGTAATTCAACTGAAGGGATACCAACTCTCGGAAGACAACCAAACGCTTTGGCTATGGTGGCAAGCTACTGGCACACCAGATGACCATTACACTGTTTTTGTACAAGTATTGGATGAAGAGAATAACATTATTGGGCAAGGCGACGCCCCACCCAATTTCCCCACAGGGTATTGGAGAAATGGCGAACAATATATCACCCAACATACCATCCAATATCCCGAAACACCACCATCCGGCGATTATCGTATTATTACAGGCTGGTATCATCCAGTAGATTGGCGACGCCTGAGCACAGATACTCCAGACGCCGCATACGAAGTTGCACACATCACATTCAGCGGGAGTTAAGGCTTATGCACCCTGTAACTTTTGTTTTAGCATTTCTGATGCTAGTCTATCTCGGCGTTAACTACAAAGTGTTTCTGCCCCGTATCCACCCTAAGGGGCGGCGCATACTCACCATTCTCGTCGCAGTCATCATCCCTTTAGCATTGGCTCAGCTATACTTTGTCCTGACATGGACACAAGCGGGTTTTTGGTACTGGTTTTTAGACAGTAACCAAGAGTTTTCATTGGGGACGATGTTCTCCACCATGTTGCTAGCCTTAACCAGTGCACTGGGGTTAGTGATTGCCATATGGGGCGTAAATGATAGACACCAGCGCATTTTCTGGTTGATTTTGTGTGCTGCATTTGTCTATTTGGCAATTGATGAATCGGGCTTCTTACAAATTCATGAGCGCTTAGACGCGATTTTATGGCGGGCGGCTTATTCCCTCGTGGGCGGGATAATCGTCGTTTACAGCTTTTTCTTATACTGGCGGCAATATCGCGAAAAACGTTGGTTATACAGCTATTTCATCGTTGGATTGGCCATTATGGGGGCAAGTGGCATTTTTGTTGAGCACATCATCCAGAGCTTCATTTGCTTCATTCCCGGCTGGGGGCCAACATGTCACTTCTACTATGTCATCGAAGAAACCTTTGAAACAGCAGGCACAGCCATGGTATTCACGGCGGTGGCTGTATTCGCTATCACCATGCTCCCCGCCATTCAATGGCGTAAAGCCAAACCCATTTTAATTGTTGCGGGATTGTTGCCGTGGGTGTGGATTAGTGCCAGCCTCTGGATTGTGCCAACAGTGGAATTGCAGCTTTGGGGAACGCCAGTACATACAGAATATGTGGATGGCAATTTACAACTTGTGGGCTATAAACCATCGCAAACAGTGGCACATCCTGGTGAAAGTGTCACATTTTCGCTTTATCTAAAAGCACAAGCCCCTCTAGATACTAACTACAACTGGTCTGTGCGGCTGCTCACCCAGCCCAACGCAGAGACCGTCACCTTCAACGATGTGGCCTATTTCCAGCAATATGAAACTAGTGCATGGATACCAGGTATTGTTGCCAAAAAGAACGTCACTGTGGATATACCTGAAGATGCACCAGCACCCGCCAGCTACTGGATTGTTGCGGGTATCTGGTATGATACTCGCGAACCGCAATTCATCCCCTATACCAGCAGTGAGCAGCAGGCGCTCAATGAGTATCAAGTAGTTTTAGGGAGTATCGCCATATTGCCAGAAGTACAACCTGTTGCCCCGCAAGATTTGGGCTATAAATTCGCTAATGGGATTGAACTACTGGATTTCTCTTTACCATCAAGCATAACAATTGGTGAGAGTTTACCACTAGAATTTTGGTGGCATACCGAAAGCGACATTGATGGGCGTTATGTGCAATTCATCCATTTAGTTGATGAATCTGGCGAAGCGCATCCCTTAGACCGTGAGCCATTGGGTGGCAAATTCCCGACTAGCGATTGGCCAGCAAGCATGACAGTGCAAGATCAATGGGAAACCGCACTAGATGGCGAAAAGTTCCCCCCCGGCACATACCAAGTATTTACCGGGCTTTATGATGCGCAAACAATAGAACGGCTACCCGTCACAGACGCAAACGGGCAGCCGATTACTAATCACGCTATTGAAGTGGGGACAATAACGATAGAAGGCGATTAACTTTCACATGCGCCGCTGTTGATGAATTCCGCAAGCGCTTGACCGGCGAGGTCGTGGCCAGCCTGATTCCAGTGGGTGTCATAAGTGTAATATAGCATTTCACCACGGGCTGCGGCCTCGTCGAAAATTGGTAACAAATCAAAGAAAATAAAGCCTTCTTGTGCAGCTCTTTCCTGCAACAGGCGATTAAGCAAAGCACGATTGGCAACCATCTCATCAAATGTCAAACGGGGTTCGCCAAAATCGCGAACGAGGCTTTGTACTACTGTATCTCGATATTCTGGCGCAACATAAGGTAAGTAAACCTGTGGTTTAGATGGGAAATAAGCGATAATCACACAGGCATCCCCCGCAACATCAGCAATATCATGCCAACTTTGTACAGTAGCATCCAACGCGGATGATGGCGACCATTTGTCTTCTGCGTCAGTTAAACGCCAAAGATAGCCATTATAGAACGCAATATCATGGCGTTGCTGATTCATTTCCACCTGTACAGGATATGGGAAAGGGCCTTCAAAATCATTATCCCAAGGCGCTTCTTCATCACCAGCAGCCCCAGTAAAAGCCTGCCGCGCCAGATTGGGCAAATTGAAACCGCCATCGCTTAAGCTAGCGCGGGCATCTGTTAAATCATTTCCACCGAAGAAACCGATAATCACAATATCTGCACCACTATTTGCGCCAAAGGTGCGCATGACTTCCGCCTGCTCTAATGGGCCATATCCGCGAAAACCCAGGTTGCGCACACTCAAATCAGATTTTTGCGCCAGTATATCGGGCCAAGGTAAAGCGACGTTGGCGGCCTCTGTAAACGAATCGCCCAGCGCCAACACTTGATAAGTCTCTGCGGGTTGTGCTGGTAGCCGAAAGCCATCGTCATCCCAAACCAATACGTGTTGGCTCAGCACTTCATAAGGGTCTGGTGGTGGCGCAACAAGATGCGGTTGGTGAACGAATAAATCACCCATGCCTGCAGTATAACTGACTTCAAGCCGCATGCCAGCCATGCGTTGATTAGCTGATGGCAGGATGATCGGATAAACAGCGGCAATGATGAGAAAACCGATTAGACTACCTCCAAAAATTAAGACAAGCTTCCCAATGTAGGCTTTGATGTTCGGCATAAGCCCCCTCTGAATGATGCTATTCACTAGTAAGGTGTACAACAAAAAGGTAAAAATTACGCAAAATCAACAGTTATGGGGTCTAATTGGGGTTTACCACGCTCATCTAATTGTAAATAACCTGCGGGGCGGAAAGGGTCATGTGGAAAAATAACAACAGCGTGATGTTCAAGCGCCCAACGCTGCCAAATTCTTTTAGTCTCTAATGTGTATAGTGGCTCCACATCATAAGCTGTCATCCAGCCCAAACGCTCAAAATGAACGGCATAAGTGGATAAATCACAAAGAAACGCCGCATATTGCCCCCCACTTTCAAAGCGGATGCTCATATGTCCTGGTGTATGGCCACGTGTTACAATCCCCCAAACGCCTTTGGCCAATTCCGTATCACCATCTAACAAACGCATTTGACCAGACTGTACAAGTGGCTCAAAGTTGGCGGCGACATAGGTTGCACGGGTGCGTTCGTTGGGATGGCTGGCATCTTCATATTCGCGGCGTTGGACAACATATTCGGCATTAGGAAATGTTGGAACGATGTTGCCATCTGCATCAAAACGAGTATTCCCCCCACAATGGTCAGCATGAAGATGTGTATCAATTACCATATCGACATCTTCCGGCTGAATGCCAAGGCGCTTCAACGCCGCCACAAGGTCGCCATTAGGGCGAGAAAGATGCCATTGCGCCTCTAGCTTGGGACCTAACTTTGTACCCATACCTGTATCAATGACAATATTCTTGCCATTGACTTGCACCAACAAACACATTTCCATCATCGGGATGAGATGTTCTGGCGAAGGCGTGAAATAACGTGACCACAGCGCGCGGGGCACAAGCCCAAAAGCGCCGCCAGGGTCTACCATGGTATCGGCATCATTGATGAAATGAATGCAGATGTCACCAATTTGAAGCATAAATCCGCCTTTTTGCCATCGCGTTCAATTTATTATACAGCGTTACGGCGCAGCGCTGTAGGCCACAAACGCACAAAAACCAATGTGAATGTAATGAGAAAACTCATATTGAACAATGCACCACTGGGGGTTGTAGCCGTCAATAGTGCATAAACCCATGTCAAAATCCCCGCCGTTAATGCTAATAACAAGCGCTTTGGAGAAACAGCAAGTAATGGCAAAAGAATGATGAGGTCATAATCATGTAATGTTGGGTTGACCAATAATATCAATAGCAACCAATCCTCATAATCCAG
>DAOTWU010000381.1:0-3441 GCA_034435735.1 Anaerolineae bacterium
TCCGCCTATGGGATACCCTCACCGCCGAGCCTGTCCGCATTCTTCAGGGGCATAGCCGCACCCCCTCCCAATTAGCTTTCAGTCCCGATAGTGCGATTTTAGCTGCTGGTGGGGTTGACCGCATTATTTATCTGTGGGATATGACTAGTGGCCAATTACTCACCACTTTGAACGGTCACCAAGCCGCGATTACTGGCCTCAATTTCACCAGTGATGGCGATTTGCTGCTCTCTACTGACGAAAGCGGCGCGATGTATATTTGGCAACCCAGCGCAGAAACCCCGCTCTTGCGCACGATTGAAGATGGCGATAGGCCAATTCTCTCTTTCACGGCCAGCTTAGATGGTGCGCGCCTCGCCACGGCTAATCAGGATACGACCATTAGCATTTGGGAAGTGGCCTCTACGACAACGCCTTAACCAGCGTTTCTAATCCCCCGCTGATAAAACTCAATTATAATATAGTGAAAATAGGCACAAGTCGTGAGAGGGTACTATGTTCCAGCCTGTTATCCTGCGTTTAGCCCGCCGCTATATCGCCCGCCGCTTTTTACAAAGTCTACTGTTTGTCGTCGGGGTAGCGCTGGGTGTGTCTGCCGTTATCGCTATTGATTTGGCCAACAATAGCGCCAGCCGCGCTTTTTCCCTCAGTACCGAGAGCCTCAACGGGCGCGCCACTCACCAGATTATTGGCGGGCCTTCTGGCGTACCGACAGCACTTTATCGCCAATTGCGGCTTGAACTTGGCTTAACTGCCGTTGCACCAGTGGTAACAGGATATGTCCAAAGTCCAGATTTGGGTGATAGGCCATTGCGCTTGTTAGGGGTAGACCCCTTCGCCGAACCGCCATTTCGCGAGTATCTCAATGTGGTGGAGACAGAAGGCGGACCTAATGCCTCATTTGATGCCCTCAATCGCTTCATCACCGAGCCGAATACCGTTCTTCTAGGGCAAACATTGGCCGACCGCTTCAACATCGCCATTGGCGATACACTCACCCTGAGCATTAATGGTGGCTTGACTGATGTCGTCGTCATTGGCCTATTAAAAGGCGAAGACTCCGCCAGCGCCGAAGCCCTCGACGATTTGCTGCTCACCGACATTGCCAGCGCCCAAATGCTCATTGGTAAAGCAGGCGCTATCAGCCGTATTGACCTAATCCTGCCAGACCCAGCACTAGAGGCGCAAATCCGCGCCATCTTGCCGCCCAATACCCAACTCATCACATTAAACGAAGAAGACAGCACCCTGAACCAGATGACCGAAGCTTTCAATCTCAATTTGCAAGCGCTCAGTTTATTGGCATTGGTGGTTGGCGTTTTCCTCATCTATAACACGGTGACCTTTAGCGTTGTACAACGGCGGCCTGTAATTGGCATTTTGCGCTCGTTGGGCACGACACGCCGCCAAATTTTCGCCCTCATTTTGGGCGAGGCGCTGTTGCTGGGTGTCATCGGTACAGTGCTGGGGTTGGCATTGGGGCTGATTTTTGGGCGGGGCGCGGTGGCGTTGGTCTCTCAAGTGGTGAACGATATTTACTTCTCGGTGAATGTGCAAAAAGTTGCCGTCAACCCCGTATCGCTCTTTAAGGGCGTGGGCGTTGGTATTCTGGCCAGCTTTTTCGCCGCGCTTGTGCCCAGTTATGAGGCCACTCGCACCGTGCCCGCTGGTGTGATGCGCCGCTCTCAATATGAACAGGGCGCGCGCCGCCTCCTGCCGGTGATGACTGCCCTCGCAGTTGTGATGAATCTGGTTGGCGTTGTCTTGCTACAAATCCCCACGCAGGACATTATCATCAGCTTCGCCGCGCTCTTTTGCATCATTGTAGGCAGCGCCTTATTCACCCCTATTGTGCTGGTGTTCTTCATGCGGATTATTGTGCCGCTAACTACGGCGCTTTTCGGCGTACTGGGGCGGATGGCGCCGCGCGCAGTTTCCCGCTCGCTTAGCCGCACCGCCATCGCCGTCGCCGCGTTGACGATTGCCGTCAGCGTCATTGTTGGCGTTAGCGTGATGATTAGTAGCTTCCGCACGACGGTTGTCAATTGGCTTGATAACACCCTTCTCGCTGATATTTATATTTCTCCGCCCAGCCTCACCGCCTCCAGTGCCACCGCTAACCTAGACCCTGCCCTTAAAGACGCCCTCGCCGCCGTCGAAGGGGTGGCCAATGTCGCTACTGTGCGTGAAGCGCAATTGATTACGCCCGATTATCCAGACTTGCCGCCCGCTACTGCTTCAGTTGTCGATGATGACGATTCTGAGGGCACGCGCCCGCTGGTCTGGTTGAACCGCCCTGATGGTGATTACATGGCTGCTTTACAGGATGGGCAAATCCTCGTCAGCGAGCCATTTGCTTACCGTCGCGGCATCACGCCAGAGAATAATACGCTGCGCATTTTGACCGATGAGGGTGTTGTGACTTTCACTGTAGCAGGCGTTTATTATGATTACACCACCGACCAAGGGCGCATCTTCATGCTTAGGCCTACTTATGACCGCTATTTTGATGACCCCTATATCTCGGCACTGGCGGTTACTGTCGCTGATGGCTATGCTGTGGGAGAAATTATCGACCAGCTAGAGCGTGAAACGTTAGCAGGCACAAATCTCATTGTCCAATCAAACCGTGATTTGCGGTTAGGTGCGCTGGAAATTTTCGATCGTGCTTTTGCCATCACCACCGCGCTGCAATTGCTGGCGATATTGGTGGCGTTCATCGGCATCCTCTCCGCGTTGCTATCACTACAGTTAGAACATATCCGCGAGTTTGGCGTTATGCGCGCTAATGGCATGACCCCCGCCCAACTTTGGCGCTTCACCTTTTTACAAACGGGTTTAATGGGGGCGGTTGCTGGCTTGCTGGCGTTGCCGATTGGCGTTGTGCTGGCGCTGGTGCTGGTGGTGGTGGTCAATGTTCGCTCTTTTGGTTGGACAATGCAAATGCAACTTCGCACGGAAGATTTAGCCATGGCGTTTGCCATCGCCATTATCGCCGCTTTGGTGGCGGGCGCGTATCCAGCATGGCGCTTATCCCGCCTAGCGGTTGCAGAAGCACTGCGTAGCGAATAAGTTCCCCATTTCATGCAACTCCATTGGCTATTTATGCGTATAGAAGTTGAAGCGTAATACGAGCGAATGGAGTGCATGATGCACAAAGGGCGGTGGCGCAATTTTCTTTGGCGATTGCTGGTGTTTTATCTATTGGTATCCATAGCGACATATTACACACAAGTCCCCGATGGTGGCGTAAAAGTATTTATTCTGGGCATCCTTTCCGCGCCAATCATCGGCTTTACTGGTTTCGGTAGCTGGTGGTGGTTTTTGATGGATGTGCGTCATCACGTTTTCAATACCCCAACAAGGCGAGCGATTAAAGCGATGAGGCAGGCGGGAATATCGCAATTGCCCTATGGCCTGCGCCTGATGGATATTCAACAT
>DAOTWU010000382.1:0-5771 GCA_034435735.1 Anaerolineae bacterium
GGGAAAAGCGCCGCCAGAGCGGTATCAACCCCTTCGACTTCGTTCTCTACATAGGTCAGCAAACGCGCTAACGCCCGCCGCTCTCCCTGTAGCAATCGTTCTACCAATGCCTCCATGTGTATTTACTCACTCTGGGCTTTCACTGCATTTTCGATATATTCAACAATCTCTTCTGTGAGCGTCCCCGGCCCAAAAATACCTTGGACACCTATTTCACGCAGTGCGGCATGGTCTTCATCTGGGATAATACCGCCAACCATGATAGGCACATCTTGCAGCCCTGCTTTATCCATCTCCTCACGGATACGGGGAACAAGCGCCATATGTGCGCCACTGAGGATGCTTAAACCAACCACATCAACATCTTCTTGCAAGGCAGCCTCAGCAATCATGGCAGGTGTTTGGCGCAAGCCAGTGTAAATCACCTCATAGCCAGCATCACGAAGCGCGCGGGCAATCACTTTCGCACCTCTATCGTGCCCATCCAGACCCGGCTTGGCGATTAAAATACGGATTTTTCGATTCATTGTGAGCGACCTTTACACTATTTGGATTGTGACACCAATAGCAATCACTAACATTATAACATCTCAGCAATTCAAAGGGGAATCAAACCAAAAGATTGGCCTAAATATTCGCCTATATGGACAGGCCTATGATAAAATTGAACAAGCGAACATTAAAGATGCTTGATTCAAGCGATTTGATAACGAACGAGAAGCGAAACTTATGAGTAGCGCATCCACAACTGGAGAAAAAAATGTAAGCGTCGCCCAATCTATACAAGGGTTTAGCTTACAGCGATTAGTGTACTATATGTTATTAGCCTTGAGTGCCGTCGCCGCAATCATTTTCGTGGCGTATCTAAGTTTGGCACTAGAATGGCGTAGCCACCCCTTCTTTGGCGCTATGGTCTCCTACCGCGCTGTGGTTGATGCTGGACGCCCAACCAGTGGAGAGGTATGGGCTGGCCAAGAAGCGGGGTTGCGTTATCTAGACCGCATCATCGCTATTGACGGCATTCCCCTAGCAGAAGACCCGCAAGACTACACCACCGCAATCGCAACTTATCACAACATCATGCTAAGTAAGGAAGTCGGTGAGCGCATTACCGTGACGGTAGAGCGCTTTGCAGATGTTGCTGATGTCAATGTGCCTTATTGTGAGCCAGTGAGTGATGGGGTTGCGAATTGTACCATCTCTTACACTTTGCAAGATTTCCCTGATGGGGATTTTCTCGCTTATTTCATTTTACCCTACATTGCTGGCCTCGTCGCATTTGGGATTGCTATTGCTATTTTACGCCTGCGCCCCAGCGAACCTATAGCCCTTATTGCTGTGCTGGCCGCTATTGGCTTGTCGTTATATATGACGGGCATTTTTGATGCGGGCAGCACTCACCGTTTTATTCCTGTATGGCTGCTCTCTAGCGGGGTTGCGACGGGGGCACTATTGGCAATTACCTTCACATTCCCACAACCTATCCGCTTTTACTACACATGGCGTTATCTGCCAGTGACATTGATTGCCGGTGGCATCGCGCTCAGCCTAATAGCCATTAGCCAATTATACGAAGTTGAGCCACGCTACTATGGTGCGCCAATTCAGTTTATGGCGATAATCACGCTCTCCAGTTTACTCGTGCTCTTCCTGCGCCAGCTCTATCTACGCCGCAAAGCATTAACGCCAATGCAACATGACCAGGGCAATGCGCTACTCATTGGAGCGGGTTTAGCGCTGATACCCGCTGCACTATGGGCGGTTGGGCGTATTCTATTAGCCATTGGCAGCCCCATCACCATCCCCTTCAATGCGGAAGCAACCATGCCCTTTTATGTGTTGCCCTTAATGAGTATTGCTTATGCCGTGTTGCAATACAGGCGCTTCGATACAGATTATATTATTAGCCAAACAGCAGTTTATACCTTGCTGCTGATAGCATTGATTGCGGGCTATTTCTTGCTAGTGCTCGGAGTGAGTATTTTGACGCAAAGCGCGCTTGGGGCAAACGATCCAATAGTGATCGCCTTAACTGTTTTCATCATCTCCGCGCTTTTTATTCCTGTCAGAACGCGCTTGCAAGAACGGGTAGACCGCTTCTTCTACCGAGCACGGCGTAACTACCAACAGAAGCTAGAAGCGTTTAGCCAGAAGCTCACCACCCTAACCGGCTATGAGCAGGTTGTCAGCGCATTTCGAGAACTGCTTGAAGAAACCATTCACCCAACCAATGCTTTTATCTTCTTACTCAATCAGGCAGGGGATGCTTTTGTCGCCTATGGTAACCCCAAGCGCGAAACAGATGTTACATTCGGCGCAGATAGTGGCGTGGCGACTTTGTTGCGGCAGGTTGAATTCCCAATTTATTTAGAACCAGGACGCCCATGGCCGGATGAAATTCGCATTGATAGAGTACGGCTCAACATCCTCAAGACGATGGTCATGGTTGGTCTGCGCAATAGTCGCGGCAAGCTACTCGGCTTTGTGAGTTTGGGGCCGCCTCGTTCTGGCATTTCTGAATACAACTATGACCAACTACGCTTTATCGGTAGCTCGATTGCTCAATTGGCGATTGCTGTTGAACGCGCGCAAGTGGTTGATTCGCTACAACGACGGGTGAATGAGCTTGACGTGCTCAGTCAGGTAGGTCAAGCTGCAAACTTCACGATTGAGTTTGAAGACCTGCTAGAACTCATTAGCGCCCAGACGAACCGTCTTGTGCAAGCACCATGTTTCTACATTGCGCTTCATGACCCAACCAGTGACCAGTTGTATTTTGCGTTCTTCCAAGAAGATTATGAACGTGACCGCGGAAAAGAAAATAAACGCTGGAGCATCGGCAATGATTTATTCAGCGAGGTTATCTCCAAACGGCAAGCAATACGTGTTGAGAATTTCATCGATGAAATGACGTTGCGCCACGCTGATTTGCCCTTTATCACGCATGATTTACGCCCGTGGATGGGTGTTCCCATGACTGCGGGTGACCGCATTCTCGGCGTTATCGCCATCGGCAGGTTATTAGATGGCGAACCATTCACGCAAGAAGAATACAACATCTTCAACGACATTGGCTCATTGGCCGCGACATCGCTTGATAAAGCGCGCCTCTTCAATGAAGCCAATGCCCGTGCCCGCCAGCTAACAGTTTTGAATGACATTAGCCGCCAAATGGTGGCCGTTGAGGGCGACGTTGAACGATTGCTAGACCTCATCACCAGCAGCTCAGTGGAAATTTTGAACGCTGAAGCAGGTTCGCTCCTCCTGATGGCAGAAGATGGCTCTAGAGACCTTATTTTCCGTGTGGCGATTGGTGGCGGCGGGGAAGACCTTGTTGGGCAACGCATTAAAGCGGGGCATGGCCTCGCGGGACGCTGCGCCGATACGGGCGAACCCGTCATTGTGAACGAAACCGCATCTGACCCACGTTGGGAAGGTGAAGCAGCGCCGGAGAAATTCCGCACATCGTCCATTCTAGCTGTGCCGCTCATCGCCAAAGATGAGGTCATCGGCGTGTTGGAAGTAGTGAATAAACGCGATGGCACGATGTTCGTCAATGAAGATGCCGAGCTGTTGACCACATTCGCAGGTCAGGCCGCTATCGCTATTGAGAATGCGCGCCTATTCCAAATGACAGACCAACAGTTAAGCCAGCGCTTAAAAGAGCTAGAAGTCCTCGACCGTATTAACCATGAACTGAATCGCACGCTAGACTTACACCAAGTGGCGGAAATTACGGTGCGTTGGGCGGTGGCCAATACTGGCGCAGAAGCTGGAGCACTTGGCATTGTCGAAGATACACCGCCAAAACTCCATATTGTCGCTAAATATGGCTATGATGAAGATGACACGCCAGAAGGCGCGAATGGCGATATTTGGCCGCTCAATAAAGGTATTGTGAGCCGCGTACTGCGTACCAAAGCGCCTGATATTGTGTTGGATGTCAGTATCGATCCGGACTATATCCCCAGCTTGCGGCGGTCTATTAGTCAAATTACTATTCCCATTCTCTCTGGCGATGAAGTCAATGCTATTCTCATTTTGGAGACAAACCAAGAACCACGCTTCAGCCTATCCGATTGGGACTTTGCCCGCCGTCTTGCAGAAAACGCCGGTATTGCTATCAGTAACGCACAGCTATATGCCGAACTCACCCGTGCTGATGAAAGCAAGTCTGAATTCATGGCTTTTGCTGCGCATGAGTTGAAAAACCCGCTAACACCGATTAAGGGCTATGCAGAAATGATGCTTAAAGGGGCGACAGGCGAACTCACCGATCAGCAAAAGCAAATCATGCATGTGCTACGCACTAATGCCGAACGAATGCAAACCATCATCAATGACCTGCGTGATATTGCCCGAATGGATGCGCGTCAGTTCCGCATAGAGCTATCACCCATTGATATTTACAATGTGGTGATAGAAACTTTGCGCCCGTTCATGCAGCAATTAGAAGAAAAAGGGCAAACCATCGTCAACAATGTGCCGGAGGGGTTGCCGTTAATCATCGGTGATGCAACGCGCCTCATTCAGGTTATGACGAACCTCGTCAGCAATGCTTATAAATATAGCCCACCTGGTTCTACTATCACGATTACTGCCCGTCCAGAAACCAGCTACCGCACCCCGAATGGGAATTTACATAAGAATGTGATGTACATTTCTGTGGCGGATAATGGGATTGGTATGAGCGAGGAAGACCTGCAAAAAATCTTCCGCGAGCGCTATTTCCGTAGCTCCAATCGGGCAGCGCAAGACCAACCCGGCACGGGCTTAGGCATGATGATTACCCAACACATCATCGAATTGCACAATGGTGAAATCTGGGTAGAAAGCAAGCTTGGAGAAGGGTCAAACTTCCAATTTGTCATTCCATTAGCAGTAGAGGAAGGTGGCGATACGCCCGAAACTTCCCCAGATGCTGCAACAGAGCCGGCGAGCGATTAAATGTAGCCACCCCCAACGAGTAAGCAAAACGCCCACTGCGAAAGTGGGCGTTGCTGTTTGTGCTATTTAGTGCCTTAGCTAAGATGCGGCTCAAGTTTGCTCAGGATTTTGTCTTTGGGCTTAAAGCCAGTAATGCGTTCAACATCCTGACCGCCCTTAAATAGGAGAAGCGTCGGAATACCCATAATGCCATAGCGCTGTAGAACAGCGGGGTTGGCATCAGCATCAACTTTTACAACACGCAGCTTATCACCATACTCAGCGGCGATTTCATCCACAATGGGCGCCAACATTTTACATGGCCCACACCATTCCGCCCAAAAGTCCACCAAAACCGGAATGGGTGATTCCAGCACCTGTGTTTGAAAATCGGCTTCATTTACCTCGAGTGTCAAATCACTCATGTGTTCGCAGCTCCTCATCTGATAAGTATTGCGTACTGAAGTATGATACCACAAACCAGAAAACAGAGAATGCATCCATTTTCAGAATTTGCAACTATCAAGCTGATGTAAAGACGAAGATATATGCAAGGTTCTTACGTGCATTCTGGTGCAACACGGTGTAGAGTTATATTATGATGATAAAAAAGGAACCAGTGTGAGGTAGGGCCATGACACCAGAATCAGCAGAAAACCTACCAGAACTCACAGCAAGGCAAGAGCAAATCCTGGCATTAATCATTCGCGCTTATACAGAGCGTCCAGAGCCAGTTAGCTCGAAGTATCTAGCGGAAAATTGTGACCTCAATGTCAGCTCTGCAACTATTCGCAACGAAATGGCGGTTCTTGATGAGTTGGGCTACATCACTGCCCCCCATACAT
>DAOTWU010000383.1:0-5593 GCA_034435735.1 Anaerolineae bacterium
ACGTGCCCGTTTTGCTTGAGTAGCTCTAGAGAATAGGGGCGGTCGGGCGCGCCATCTGGCAACAAGCCCAGCGTCAGCGATTCCACATAGATGCACATTGGCCACGGAATGGCGACATCTTCCACCGAAACATCAACATCTTCTAACTGCACGCCACTATTGCGCACAATGGCGATAGGCGTGGCTTCGTCGCGTTCGCCCATGACCATCTGGGCGCAAACGCTGATAGAATCGGCGATGCCGCGTTGGGTGACGCGCATGGGATTGCCGAAGAGATCGCTTTTGCCGCGTTCATCCAACACGGGGCGGAAGCCAGCCGTAGCCAGCGCAATGCCCATTGTGCCCAAACGCCCTGGCGCTAGCCAACTATCGGTGAGCACAACGCCAATATTGACGTTTAGCGCGGCTTGGAGGGCGGCGCGGATTTCTGCCGCAGAGCGATAAGGATAGGCAGGCAGTAAAACAACTTTGCCGTTGGGAATGTTGGAGCGGTCTAGGCCAGCATTGGGGGCGATGACGCCGTGTGTTGCGGTGAGCAAAAAGCCAAGTTGAATGCCGCCAAAGATGTGGTCGGCTTCACGGATAACCAGCTCTGCGATACGCGGCTCAATGTTATAACGAGCGGCCATCTCTTCCGCGCGGGGGCTGGGGATGACATCATCCATATCGATAACGCGCCCTTCGCTAATGGCGACGTACTTACTGGAAATGGCCAGCACATCGCCATCTTGCAAATGCTCATCAGCAGCGGCGATGGCTTCCAATAGCGTATGCGAGAGGTTGAAGGCGCTTTGGTGAACGGGCGCTTGAATAGGAATAACAGTGAGGGCGTTTTTGCTCATGGAATGCGGCTTTCGTTCCTTATAGTAACAGGGCAAAATCCTACCACCGAGTGCGGCGGGATACTAGTTACAATTGCGATTGTTCAGCCTGTTAGGTGCGAATCAGATGTTTTTGAGCGCCTCTAAGTTGGCGATAAGCCACGTTTGTAGTTCTGGTGTTTTGATATTCAGCGCACCAATCGCCTCGGCATCAAGCGGGACTTCTACGGGGATATATTGCCCGCGTGATGGGTCTTCAAATTCTGGCCCATGGCGCTTGCTCAGGTCATAGTCATGCAAGCGGCAGATGAAGAAATACTCTTCTAAACGCTTGCCTGCTTTTTCATGGCGCAACACAAACGCCGGCGCAAGGACTTCTGCCTCTGCGCCAAGTTCCTCACATAGCTCACGTTCTAATGTGGCCAGCAGGTCGGCGTCTTCTTTTTCCACGCCACCACCGGGCGCAACGTAATAAGGCGCTTTATTGGTTTTCACCCGCTTGATAAAGAGCAGTGTGCCCTGAGGGGTGAGCAAGATAGCGCGCACGCGGCGATTGCGTTTTTGGGCGATTGGTTGGTGCATCATTGTTACAAACCACAAAAATAACCGGCTGGCCGTTGCCACCCGGCTTAGCGAACTTGTTGAAAAAATTATATCATTTTTCGCATAGATTAGGCAAGATGGGGCATTCTTGGCAATTCGCCTGAAAATGAGCGGATTGGCTGCGTAAATGCTTAATATCGAGTATAACTAACTAAAAATTCACCGTGCTAAAACGGCTTGCTTGCGCAAAATGAACAAGCCGTGATAAAGTTAGTTTGTGAATTGTAATATCGCGCCGACCCCAAGCGGCGGCAGGAGTGAACGACGATGAGTGAGCGAATCCTCGTAATTGATGATGAAGAGCCGACCGTACAGCTTATTGGTATGTTATTGGAGCGGCGCGGCTTCGAAGTGATTAAGGCATACCGCGCCGAAGAAGGGCTGCGCATGGCCTATCGTCACCAACCTGATTTGGTGCTGTTGGACATCATGATGCCCGATATGGACGGGTGGGAAGTTTGTAAGCGCCTGCGGGAAATGAGCGATGTGCCGATTATCTTCCTGACCGCCCGTAGCGATGTGAAGGATGTTGTACGCGGGTTGGAGATGGGGGCGGATGATTATATCGTTAAGCCCTATGAAAACGATGAGCTGGTCGCTCGTGTGCGCGCCCATTTACGCCGCGCGCCCCGCCCCAATATCAGCGAAGAGCTGATTTTCAACGGGGGCGATTTCCGCATCAATTTCATGAACCGTGAAGTTTGGGTGCGTAATGAACTGAAGCACTTGACGCCCAAAGAATTCAACCTGTTGGCGGTTTTGGTGCGCAATGCTGGCCGTGTTGTTACCCGCACAGAACTAGTGACACAGGCATGGGGCGAAGAATATGCCGATGCCATTGATAGCCTGAAACTATACATTCACTACTTGCGGCAAAAGCTGGAATCCAACCCGCAACAGCCAGAGTATATTGTCACTTCGCGTGGTGTCGGCTATCGATTTGTCAATCGTTAAGCCCACATTTAGCATGGATAAAAAGTGAGGATGTGTTCAAGCGCGAACACATCCTTTTATATGTGTCATTGATTGTGCGTTATGGGCGGTAGGTTTGAATGCGCTTGGCGAGTTCCCGCCGTTGCATCCGTTCCATGCGCTTGTGCACCTCTGCAAACACCTGTTCGCGGTCAATCGTGAGGATGTCGCGCTCATACATGACCACTTCGCCATTGACGATAACCGTGCGCACGTCGCCCGCCGCCATGTTATAGACCAGCGATGCCCCTACATTATATAAGGGTTGGTGATGTGTCCCGTTGAGGTCAACGAGGATAATATCGGCCAGCTTGCCCGCTTTTAACTCGCCCAGCATATCTTGCCAGCCAAGCACGGCGGCGCTTTCATAGGTGGCGATATGCAGCACGTCGGGAATGGGCATAACGGTGGCATCTTCAAAGCGCGTTTTCTGCATGAGTGCCATCAGCCGCATGACTTCCCACAGGTTGAGCGTGTTATTGCTCACTACGCCATCACTGCCCAGCCCGATTGGGATGCCTGCGTTACGAAATTCCACCACAGGCGCATAACCCATTGCCAGTTTCAAGTAGGTTTTGGCGGTATGGGCAATGCCAACACGGCGGTCTGCCAGCAGCTCAATATCGGCAGGCGTTGCCCCACAAACGTGCGCCAAAATGCTATGGCTGTCTAGGATGCCCGTTTGCTCTAGCACTTGCACGGGCGTAATGCCACGCGCTTCTAGACTGGCGGTTGTCTGTTCATGGGTTTCCGAAACGTGGGTATGGATAGGAATGCCGAGGCGTTGGGCTTTGGCGGCAGCGGCGCGCAGGAAGTCATCATCGCAGGTATAGGGCGCATGGGGCGCGATACAAGTGCGGATGCGGCCATTCGCTGCGCCATCCCAACGTTGGGCAAAGGCGCCGCCCACTTCGTCAATTTGTTCCATGCCGTTGCTGCTGAACATCGCCCAGCCGAGTAAGGCGCGCGTGCCCGCTTCTTCTACGGCTTGCGCGGCTTCGTCCATATAGAAGTAATGGTCATTCACGCTGGTGACGCCAGCTTCTATCATCTCGATAAGCCCCAGCAACATGCCCCAGTACACATCGCCTTCGCGCAGGTTGCTTTCTAGCGGCCAGATATAATCGTTAAACCACGCTTCTAAGTTGACATCCTCGGCGAGGCCGCGCCAGTAAATCATGGATGTGTGGGCGTGGGTATTAATCAAGCCAGGCATAACGACGCGCTCGCTAGCGTCGATGACGCGGCGAAAATGTGATGGGTTAGCCTGCCCAGTGGGCTGAATGGCTTCAATGCGATTACCACGAACGAGTACATCATGATTAGGCAGCAGTTTAAGGGAGATGCCATCTGCTTGTCGTTCGGTTTGTAATACAAGGCCATTGTGTATGAGTAAGTCCGTCATGGGCACCCCTTTCTATATAATTAGCAGGATATTATAACCGGAAAAATTGATATTGGAGAGGGATGGTTCTTAAGGTTAGCTTTAGCTAACGCCAACGTATACCAACCGGTATGGGGGCGTTGGGTTATTACATAGATAGAGTATTATTGCTATGGGACGCTGCCCCCATAAAACTGGCGAAAGAATATCACCTGATAGCCTTTCTATTGCGTTGGGGCTGCGCTATTATCTAATCATCGGTCTTTCTAGAAATGGTATACCATGGCGCTCTTACATCGCCTTTTCCATATTTTGCCACGGCAGGCACGCTATGCCCTGAGTTCGCCCGTGCGGCGGGTGCAGTTGTCGCTTTTGGGGCTGGTGTTGTTGATTTTGCTGGGCACACTCTATTATCATTTTTTTGAGGACATGACCAGCCTCGACGCCCTTTATATGACCGTTATCACAATTGCCACCGTGGGCTTTGGGGAAGTGAAGCCGCTCTCTCCTGATGGGCGTGTATTCACGATTATTTTGATATTGCTGGGCGTGGGGATTACGACAACGGCGATTAGTAACGCGGTGGGCGTGATATTGGGGCCGCGCCTGTGGCTCTCGATACAACAGCGACGGATGGAGGCGATTTTGAAAACGCTAGAAAATCACTATATTGTTTGTGGCTATGGCCGTATGGGGCAGCAAATTGTGCTGGACTTACAGCTTCGCCAAGAGCCTTTTGTAGTGTTAGATGCCAATCCTGAAATTGCTGAAGAACTGATTGAAGAGGGCATTCCCTACATCATCGGCGACGCAACATTAGACGAGGCGCTATTAGAGGCGGGGGTATCGCGGGCGCAGGGGTTAGTAGCCGCCTTGAGTAGCGATGCGAATAACGTTTTGACGGTGCTCAGCGCGCGAGAGTTGAACCCCAAAATTTACATTGTGGCGCGGGCAACTAGCCCAGAAGCCGAGCGCAAATTGCGGCGGGCGGGCGCGAATACGATTGTCAGCCCCTACCAGATAGGCGGTCACCGCATGGCGCTGGCGCTCTTACGGCCTACGGTGCACCGCTTTCTGATGCGTATTTTTCACTTTGGCGAGGGGCCAGATGTCGAAATTGGCCAGATTACTATCCGCGAGGGTAGCTGGTTGGCGAGCCGTACCATCGCCACCAGCAACTTGCGCGCTAAACATCAAGTGAGTATTCTCGCGATACAAGAGCCAGATGGCGAGTTTGTCATCACGCCTTCGGTTCAACACCAGTTGCGCGTGGGACAAACGTTGATTGTGATTGGGCCACCGCAAGCCATTTATGAGCTTGAGGAGCAACTGGACGAAAGTCCAGATTTCTTGTGACATTTGTCACTATAAATGAGTTTTTCTCTGTGTTTCAAGATTAAACGGATATACACTACATATACCCTATAGGATATGGCGCATTCATATGAGGAGGTCTTTCTATGCTGCGCAAAATGATTCATGCTGGTTTGCTGTTTGTTCTGGTGCTCAGCTTGTTTGTGGGTGCAATCGCCGCACAGGATGGCGACGGCCATGATGATGAGCCGGAAACCACGCCGGAAGCGATGGCAGAAGAAGAGCACATGCACGATGATAAGTTCGTGCCGCAAGCGATCATTGACGCTTTGACCATTGGCGACCCCGAACGCGGTGAAGAGCTGTTCAACACGCCGATTGAGGGGCTTGGCCTCGCTTGCTCTGGTTGCCATCGTGTTGATAGCGTTGAGATGTTGGTTGGCCCCGGCCTGTTAGAAACCGCTTCACTCACGCATGACCATTCTGCTCATGCCGCCCC
>DAOTWU010000384.1:0-1599 GCA_034435735.1 Anaerolineae bacterium
GATGGCGGCCCTGCGGCTGAAGCTGGTATGGAACTGGGCACAGAGATTATCGCGCTGAACGGCGTGCCGATTGCCGAGGCGATTGATAACACTGTGCCGTGGTCATCACCTTTTAGCGCTGACCATGTGCGCCGTTTGCAACAGTTGCGCTACGTGATTCGCTGGCCCGTGGATACCGAGGTTGAAGTGACCTTCAAGAACCCTGGCGATGACGAAGAGCAAACCGCCACGCTGACAACCATCGCCGAGCGCGAGAGCTTCAGCTTCTCCTCGTTCAATGCGGGGCTGAGCGGTTTTGAACTGCCGCTAGAGTATGAAGTGCTCGATAGCGGCTACATGTACGTAAAAATCTATAGCTTCTTCGATAATGAGCTGCTGACTGTGCAACTGTGGGAACGCATGATTGATGCAATGAACGCAGAGGGTGTTCCCGGCTTGATTATCGACATGCGCCAGAACGGCGGTGGTAGCGGCTGGTTGGCCGACCAGATGGCGGCGTATTTCTTCAATGAGCCGTATGAACTGGGCAATACTGGCTACTACGATGAAGAGATTGACGATTTCTTCTTCGATGAGAACCGTATGGAACGCTTCTATCTACCACCAGAAGATAAGCGTTATAACGGCCCAGTGGCGGTAATCGTCGGGCCTGCTTGCGCCAGCGCTTGCGAGTTCTTCAGCTACGATATGACCGTTGCCGACCGCGCCGCCATTGTCGGGCACTATCCGACAGCTGGTCTGGGCGGTAGCGTCAAGCAAGTGTTCATGCCCGATGGCGAGATTATCCAGTACACATTTGGCCGTGCTGTAGATGCTGAGGGCAATATCCACATTGAGGGTAGTGGCGTTGAGCCAACAGTTGTTGTACCAGTGACCGAAGAGACGCTCTTCAGCGATGGCGACCCGCTGTTAGATGCGGCGGTGGCGCATCTGGACGGCGCGACCTCGATTAACATCATCGAAGGTGATGAGCTGGCCATTGGCGACAGTGTGACTGGTACGCTAGAAGCTGGCAGCCGCGCGCATCATGCCTTTAATACTGGCGAGGGCGGTATTGTGAATATCGTCATCACTAGCGATATTGGCGCTTTCGTCGATATTCTGTCGCCAGAGGGCGATGTGTTAGCATCTGGCACTAGCCCCGATGATCCCGGTTGGGAAGAGCTAGAGTTGCCGCCAGACTTCCCGCTGGTGCTTGAAGTACGCACTGAGGGCGACGCTGGTGCTGGTGAATACACGCTGAGCATTGAGCCTTTGGATGAGTAATGCCTACCCCGCGCGTTAATGCGTGAATTTGGGTAGCGATTGAGTGTGGGAAGGGCAGTCCTGTTTGGGGCTGCCCTTTTGCATTTTCGTAATCAGGCCACCCCACCCCATCGGTAGCGCTGAGTGCATCCTTATTCTATTTTGCGAATGCAACGCATTCGCGGAATGGGGTCGAGGGGAAAGCTGAAGTTTTCAGCCGTTCCCTCGTGGGAGCGCGAGGGTGTCACCCTCGCAACAACTTTCCACTACTTGATGGGGGCGGACTGCCCCCAAACCCCCGTTTCAAGGACTGCCGTCCTTAAAAATCCTGTTTCGGATATAATCCAACACCGC
>DAOTWU010000385.1:0-3217 GCA_034435735.1 Anaerolineae bacterium
GCATTCCGTGACATCCAAAATGTCCTAAGGCGGCGCTATCCGCTCGTAGAGGTAATCCTCAGCCCGACGATTGTTCAGGGCGTAGATGCACCACCACGCATCATACAAGCCATAGAGCGTTTGAACGTTTATGGGGATGTGGATGTGATTATTGTCGCCAGAGGGGGCGGTAGCATCGAGGACTTGTGGGCGTTCAATGATGAGGGCGTAGCGCGAGCGGTAGCGGCGAGCCATATCCCAACCATCACGGGTGTGGGGCACGAAACAGATTTTACGATTGTAGACTTTGTCAGTGACCACCGCGCCCCCACACCCTCTGCCGCGGCGGAATTGGCCACACCAGACCGTTATGAACTGGAAGATGTGCTGCGGCAAAGGCGTGAACAACTCGTTCGGATTTTCAATGACCACATTATCCAGCGACGGGAGCACACATCACGGGCGGGGCGTCTGCTGAAAACCTACTCACCCGAAAGCGCTATGCGTTCCTATCGCCAGCGGCTTGACGATTTGCACGAACGACTCAACAGCCAAACTCAGCGGCATATTAACCTCTTGCGCGAGCGCTTGGCGGCAAGAAGCAAGGCGCTACAAATGGCCAACCCACAGGCACTATTGGCACGGGGATATGCGATTGTCACTCGCAGTGAAGATGGGCAGCGTGTTAAAAGCGAAAAAGATGCCAAAGCGGGCACACCCATCACCATTACATTACATGAAGGCGAATTGAAAGCACGTGTTGAGGATAAGGTATTACATGAGCAATACAAGCGAACATTATTCTAACCAGCCAATAGAAGAACTCTCATTTGAAGCGGCGTTTGAAGAACTAGAGACCATTATTGCCCGCTTAGAAAGCGGCGAAGGCACGCTTGAAGAAGCAGTGGCATTGTTTGAGCGCGGGCGGCAATTAGAAGCGTATTGCCAAAAACTGCTTGATGAAGCGGAACTGCGCATTCAAACGCTTGATGATGATGGCGGGCTATCTCCGTTAGGAGAATAAAAAATCCCACATTATCCCAAAAGAGGCACTTTATCCCAAATTTGGGATAAATTTGGGATAAAATAGGGCTTGTCTATTGAACAAGCCCCATACAGTCATTTATATCTATCTCGACGCTCAGCCACCTTTCATGGCTTGCATGTCTTCTTCCGTGGCCGTTAAGCCGAGAATGTGATAGCCGCTATCTACGTAAATCACTTCACCCGTGACGCGACGGCTCAAATCTGAACCGAGCCAAACAGCGGCATCGCCAACATCTTCCTGCGAAATCGGCTGACGTAACGGGGCGGCCTGTTGGAAGTATTTGTACATCGTGCTGAAGCCAGGCACACCACGCGCTGAGAGCGTGTTGACAGGGCCGGCGCTGATGCTATTGACACGAATGCCGCTAGGGCCAAGGTCTGCCGCAAGGTAGCGGGTTATGGCCTCCAGTGCGGATTTAGCGATGGCCATCACGTTATATTTAGGCATAACCTTCTCTGCCGCGAAGTAAGACAGGCTCATGATGCTGCCGCCTTCGGGCATCAGTGGCTCGGCACGGCGCGCCATTGCAATTAAGCTATAAGCACTAATATCCAGCGCAAGTTTGAACCCTTCACGGGAAACATCGACAAAACGCCCGCCCAAATCTTCACGATTGGCGAAAGCCACCGAATGCACCAGAATATCAATTTTCCCAAAGCGGTCTGCAACTTTAGCGAAAACGTTGTCTAAAGCTTCATCACTCGTAACATCGCATTCTTCCACAAAATCAATGCCGAGCGATTCTGCCAATGGCAATACGCGCTTTTTCAAGGCTTCGCCAGCATAGCTAATGGCGACGGTAGCCCCTTGCTCATGTAAGCGCTTCACAATGCCCCATGCAATAGAATTTTTATTAGCAACGCCGAAAACCAGCGCAACTTTGCCATCTAACAAACCCATTTTATCCTCCAAATATCGTATCTGTCTCCTGAAAGGAGTATCATTCTGATACGTGTCGCGCATACTTTAACACGCAGACAAGGCAAACGCTACGGTGGAGTAAGGCGCACAATAGGGTAATATTGTAAGGGATTGGCGTCACAACAATTGAGGATGCAACCATGACCGAACATATAGATGAACCGATTCATGTGGCTATTGCCATGAATTTTAGCGATGAAATTATTAATTCATTACGAGAAATATCACCAAAACTACACATTGAACGCTATTGGCCTGAAGTGCCAGAGCATGTCTGGAAAGATGTTGAGGTGTTGTATACATTGCGACATTTTCCCTTACCAGAGCAAGCCCCCAAATTGCGCTGGATACAATTGCATTCTGCGGGGTTAGATAATGTTATTAACCAGCCTATTGTTAAAGCGGAAGATGTCGACATCACATCGACCAGCGGCATTCATGCAGGCCATATGGCAGAGTATTGTTTAATGATGATGCTGGCGTTTGAGTATAAACTGCCGCAAATGCTAGCCTTTAAGGAAAAAGGTGAATGGCCTGAAAAATCTCACCGTATCTTCTCTCCTTATGGCTTGCGCGATAAGGTTGTCGGCATTGTTGGATATGGCAGCATCGGACGGGAGATTGCCCGCTTAGCCAATGCCTTTGGGATGCGTATATTGGCCAGCAAGCGGGATGTGCGGCAGGCAACGCTAGATGGCGGCTATGAAGAGCCTGATATGGGCGACCCTGATGCTAGTATTCCTGAACGTATTTACCCCGGCAGTGCGATTAAATCTATGGCTAGCGCCTGCGATTTTCTCATACTCACTGTGCCATTAACACCAGACACCACCCATTTAGTAAATGAAGATGTATTGAGCGCCATGAAAGAAACGGCGATTATCATTAATGTGGCACGGGGAAGCGTGATAGATGAGGAAGCGCTTATCTCTGCGCTAGCGGCGGGGAAAATTGGCGGTGCGGCGCTAGATGTCTTTGAGGAAGAACCCTTGCCCGCTGGCAGCCCGCTGTGGAATCTCGATAATGTCATCATTAGCCCCCATATTGCAGGAAATCATGCCCGCTATCATGAAAAAGCTGCGGCACTATTCGCCGAAAATTTGAAGCGCTATCTTGAGAAGCGACCGCTATTGAATTTACTCGACCGCAAGCAAGGATATTAGGTTATCTGTGAAAGTCATACAAAAAAGGGAAATACACTCCCTACATATTTAACAAGGTCACAAAGCCCTAATTTGCATTAAGCTATAAATGGGGATATGTATCCCC
>DAOTWU010000386.1:0-1688 GCA_034435735.1 Anaerolineae bacterium
GAAACACGTGGCAGTATGATTGTTGATATTGGCGGCGGCACAACTGAAGTTGCGCTATTTTCGCTTGGTGGTATTGTCCTCAGCCGCTCAATCCGTGTGGCTGGTGATGAGATGGATGAAGATATTGTGCAGTATATGCGCAATAAACACAACCTACTCATTGGTGAACCAACTGCCGAGCGTGTGAAAATGACAATCGGCTCGGCCTACCCCCTACCGGAAGAGCGAACAATGATCGTTAAGGGGCGCAACCTTGTAACAGGCTTGCCAGATTCCATTGATGTGAGTTCCGTAGAAATTCGCGAGGCCATTAGCGGCTCGGTTGATATTATTGTCGATACCGTAAAAGACGCACTTGATGACACACCGCCGGAGCTTATCGCAGACTTAATGGAAAGTGGTATCTGCCTCGCGGGTGGTGGTGCGCTTCTAAAAGGCCTCGCTCAACGCATCTCAGAAGAGGTCAACATTCGTGTGTGGGTGGCAGATGACCCAATGACATGTGTCGCACGGGGTGCTGGACGTGTGCTAGAAGATTACAACAACTTGCGCCGTCTACTGGTTGGACCAGAACGCGGAAGCACCCGACATTAAAAACGGGTATAGCATCCCATCACAAGCGGGACAGCTTTTGCTATAATCCTCCTCATCAGGATAAATTCAGGGCTAAGGTAATTGCGTGAGAAGAAACTGGCGCGCAAATCGAATTTTGTTTTTCATCGTCACGGTACTCATTTGTGTAACGTTAATCCTTCTCAGCATCAGTGGGGCATTAACGCCATTAGAGGATGTATTAGCTACACCGTTGAGCGCACTATCTGGCGTGTTGACGCGCGTTTCTACCACATTCAGCGGCATTGCTAGCGATATATCACGCCTGCAAAGCTTGCAACAGCGCAACGCGGACCTTGAAGAAGCCTTAGCTGAGTTACAACCAGAACTCGTCGCCCTACGTGAAATTCAAAATGACTATAATCGCTTGAGCGAACTATTGAACTATACACGGGGCACAGAGGGGCAAGAATTCGTCGCTGCAGATGTCATCGCCCTCGACCCATCAGGCTTTTTGCGCTCAATTATCATCAACAAAGGTACGCGCGATGGCATTGAGGTGGGGATGCCTGTAGTTACTGCACAAGGGCTAATTGGACGCATTAGCGATGTTGCCGCAGATGCTTCACGAGTTAGGCTAATCACCGATGAGAACAGCGCCATCAGTGCGCGATTGCAAGCGAGCCGTGCACTTGGGAGTGTGGTGGGGCAATTAGGCGGCGCGCTACGCATGACTTTTATCCCGCTAGATGCCTCGGTGCAGGAAGGCGATGTGGTGCTCACATCTGGGCTTGGGGGCAACTTGCCATCAGACATTCTCATTGGCATTGTCACTAGCGCGCGGCAAGTAGAAGGCACCCTATACCAAGAAGCCGAAGTTCGCAGTTTGGTTGATTTCGATTCGCTTGAAATCGTTCTAGTAATCACCAGCTTCCAGCCCATTGATATTTCTGTGTTTGACAACGAAGAAGAGACACCTTAACCGGATTCACTATGAGCTTAACCTATGTCATTATTTTGATGGGGTTGGCAGCAGTAGCTGAAGCCAGCGTGCTACCCCAGATACGCATCGGACAGGGGCAGCCAGACCTCGTTTTTTTGCTTGTCCTTTCATGGGCAGCCAATAACGAGCTAGA
>DAOTWU010000387.1:0-2078 GCA_034435735.1 Anaerolineae bacterium
CCTGGTGAACTAGGTGCTGATATTGCCGTAGGTGAGGGGCAGCCTTTGGGGATTTCCCTCGGCTTTGGTGGCCCATATCTTGGCTTTTTCGCCACTCGCCAAAAGTATGTCCGTAAAATTGCAGGCCGTATTATTGGCGAAACGGTCGATGCTGATGGTCGCCGCGCCTTTGTAATGACGTTGCGCCCGCGTGAGCAAGATATTCGCCGCGATAAAGCGACGAGCAACATTTGCACTAATCAAGGGTTGATGGCGCTAGCGGCAGCGGTCTATTTATCTGCTATGGGTAAGAATGGCCTGCGCAAAGTAGCAGAACTTAACTACCACAAAGCGCATTATGCCGCTGACGAGATTGACAAACTCAAGGGTTTTGAGGTTGTTCGTGATAAGCCTTTCTTCAATGAATTCATGGTGCGTTGTCCAGTGCCTGTAGAGCAAATTAACGCCCATCTGATTGAACAAGGCATTATTGGTGGCTATGACTTGGGGCAAGATTATGCCCATTTACAAGACCATATGCTGGTATGTGTTACCGAGACCAATTCCCGCGCTGAAATTGATGCTTTAGTTTCAGCATTGGCCGAGTTGCAAAAGTAGAGCAGGGGAATCTATCATGACTGAACCGTTAATTTACGAAATAAGTTCACCGGGGCGTATTGGTGTTAACTTGCCAAAATGCGATGTGCCGGAATCCGAGTTACCATCGGAACTCATGCGTGATGAACTTGCTCTGCCAGAGGTTAGCGAGTTACAGGTTGTGCGCCATTTCACCCGCCTCAGCCAACGCAATTTCGGTATTGATACCACATTTTACCCGCTTGGCTCTTGCACAATGAAATATAACCCGCGACTCAATGAGGATGTCGCCCGTTATGACGGTTTTGCCAAGCTTCACCCATTAACTGACGAGGCAGGCGCGCAAGGTGCACTCGCCTTGATGTACCAGCTTCAAGCGTGGTTGGCGGAACTCAGCGGTTTTGCTAGTGTTAGCCTGATGCCTGCCGCTGGTGCGCATGGCGAGTTGGCTGGCATTCTTATGATTCGCAAGTATCATGTAGACCGTGGCGACACCAAACGCACCAAAATTCTTGTACCCAATAGCGCTCATGGTACAAATCCCGCGACGGTCACAATGGCGGGGTTCGAAGCGGTTGAGTTGCCCAGCGATGAAAATGGTGATGTAGACTTAGATGCTTTACGCGCCGCTTGCGATGATACCGTTGCTGGCATGATGATCACTGTTCCCAGTACATTGGGTGTCTTTGAAGACCAAATTCTCGAAGTGATTGAGGCGGTTCATGCTTGTGGCGGCCTGATGTACATGGATGGGGCGAATATGAACGCCCTTATGGGGATTGTGAAGCCAGGCGAGTTGGGGTTTGATGTGATGCACTATAACCTGCACAAGACCTTCTCCACGCCGCACGGCGGTGGTGGACCAGGTAGCGGTGCGGTGGGCGTTAATGAGAAGTTGTTGCCCTATCTTCCTGGCCCAATTGTCGATATTGTTGAAGCAGCTTCAAATGATGAAGAAGCCCCTCTTTATGGTTGGGTCATGCCAGAGAAGTCCATCGGACGGATGAAGGCTTTCCATGGCAACTTCGGCATGCATATCCGCGCTTACGCTTATATCCGTGCGTATGGTGGCGAAGGCCTGAAGGCGGTTAGTGAATATGCTGTCTTAAATGCCAACTATGTACGGGTGAAACTGCGTGATGCGTATCATGTCCCTTATGACCGTATTTGTGCCCATGAATTCGTGCTAGAGGGGCGCTTTAAGGATGTAGATGAAGTTCACGCCTTGGATATTTCCAAGCGCTTGATTGATTATGGTTTCCATCCGCCAACGAACTATTTCCCGCTCATTGTTCATGAGGCGTTGATGATAGAGCCAACAGAAACTGAAGATAAAGCGACGCTCGATGCCTTTATTGATGCGATGCTTACTATTGCTAAAGAAGCGCGCGAAAATCCTGAACTTTTGAGGAGCGCGCCCCATGAAGCGCCAGTAAGCCGCGTTGATGAAGTGCGCGCTGCCAAGCAACTCGTGTTATGTTGCCAGCCGGCTTTACCTCAGG
>DAOTWU010000388.1:0-6104 GCA_034435735.1 Anaerolineae bacterium
GCCATGCGCGCCATATCGGCAATGGGATTAATTGTACCCAGCACATTAGAGGCATGGACAACAGCAACCAGTTTTACCGGCTCGTCACGTAGCAAGCGTGCATATTCTTCCATGTCTAATGTACCATCTGGCAAAACAGGGACATAGCGTATAGTGAAGCCTTTTTCTTGGGCAAGTATTTGCCACGGAACGATATTGGAGTGGTGCTCCATCTCAGTAGTGAGGAGAACATCCCCCGCCCCAAGATTGGAACGTCCCCACGTATAGGCAACAAGGTTGATACTTTCAGTTGTGCCACGAGTAAAAATGACTTCTCGCTTGCTGGCCGCGTTGATAAAACGACGCACTTTCTTCCGTGCACCTTCATAGGCGGCGGTGGCTTCTTCACTGAGTTTGTGAATGCCACGATGCACATTAGCATGGTGATAGCGATAATAATCGGCCATGGCATCAATGACTTGATTGGGGCGCTGGCTGGATGCGGCATTATCCAGAAAAACCAGCGGCACACCGTCATGGTGTTCCTGGTGGAGTACCGGGAAATCTGCTCGAATAGCTTCTATATCGTAAGGGAAAACGCGGTTTGAATCTGGCATTAGAATTACTCCCGGTAGATTTAATAAAGGGCGCGCCACAAAAAATGACCCGCCCTCATTTTACATCGAATAAGTGTGACTTTAGCCGACGATTTTAGCCTCGATAGCCGCCTCTAAACGTTCGCGAACACGTTCAAAGGGAATACGATGCAGTAATTCATCGAAGAAACCTGCCACGACCATAAGCTCCGCTTCTGGGCGGGGAATACCTCGACTCATCAGATAGAAGACTGGTTCTTCTTCAATAGAGCCAAAAGTTGCGGCGTGTGAACAAGCAACATCATCAGCTTCGATTTCCAGACCTGGAATAGCATCCATCCGCACCTCATCACTGAGGAAAAGATTGCGGCAGGCTTGAAAACCGTCAATCTTCTGCATTTTAGGCTGAACGCGAATCATGCCCTGCCAAACAGTGCGGGCTTTATCGCGGGCAGCGCCTTTGAAAAGCAAATCGGAAACAGTGAGTGGGGCATTGTGATTTTGCTGAGTATCCAGGTCAAAATGTTGGTTGGTATCAGCAAAGAAGAAGCCAGACACGCGGCCATTCGCGCCTAAACCATCGAGGTCAAGTTCTATGTAGGATTTCAGTAGGTGAGACCCCATTTCGCCGATAACCCAATCTAATTGGGCATCGCGACCAACGCTGGCACGCTGATGGCTAAATTCGAAAGTTTGGCGATTCCAATCTTGTAGGGCAACATAGCGCAGATTAGCGGCCTGCCCCACAAGCAATTCAGTTGCACCAATATAAGCCGAATGCGCTTGCTGCCCTTCTGCAGAGCGATAATCAACAAGCATGGTGGCTTGTGCATTTTCTTCAAGCACAACCAGAACATGCCCCATGCTGGCACCTGCTTCGGTGTTATACATGACTACATGAAACGGCAGTTCGGCAGCGACATTCTTCGGCACATAGACCAACGCGCCATGTGTCCATAGTGCGGCGTGTAGCGCAGCAAATTTGCCGCGCTCTGGAAGCACCGCCTTTGTCATGAAGTTCTCGCGGAGAATTGCTTCATGTTCATTCACAGCGGTGGTTAAATCAGCAAAAACAACGCCAGCATCCAATAGTTGTTGAGATACTTCATAATGCACAAGCTGGTCGTTGACAAATACCATCAGACCACCCTGCTCATCGCCAATCAACGGCTCAAGATGCTCAGCGGGAACAACATCTAGTGACGCAGGGGTAGAAGTGATTAAACGGTCCGCTTCTTCCCAGCGTATATGTCGATAATCAGTACGGCGCCACTCTTCATCTTGTGAAGAGGGCATGGGCAGTGATTCGTAAAGCTCCCATGCAGCGAGGCGGCGTTCGCTCAACCAAGCTGGTTCATTGCGCTCTGCAATCAGCGCTTCGACATCGGCACGGGTATAACTCGGTGCGACGGGCGCGGCAGAACGGCGTCTTACTACTACCACAGGCTATTACCTCCATACGGGGTTCGCGGGCACACCTTCAGCGATGTGCCCGATTGCGTTCATTTGAAGAAAATTAACCGATAGAGCCTTCGAGTTGGATTTGCACAAGGCGATTCAATTCAAGCGCATATTCCATCGGCAATTCTTTAACCAGCGGCTCAAGGAAGCCGTTAACAATCAAAGCATTCGCTTCCTGCTCGCTTAGGCCACGGCTCATCAGATAGAAGAGCTGATCTTCACCCACGCGCGTCACAGAAGCCTCATGCCCCATCTCTACATTACGCGCCTCAATTTCAATTGAGGGGTATGTATCAGAACGGCTATAATCATCCAGCAAAAGCGCATCGCAAACCACATTGCTGCGGCAATTATCTGCACCATCAACGATTTTGAGCAAACCGCGATAAGAGCTACGACCGCCATACATGCTGATTGATTTACTGATGATGCGGCTGGTTGTGTTGGGGGCAAGGTGGGTGATTTTTGCGCCAGCATCTTGATGTTGACCTTCGCTAGCGAGGGCGATAGAGAGAACTTCGCCATGTGCCCCTGGCTCTTTGAGCACTACTGCAGGATATTTCATGGTCACACGGCTACCAAGATTGCCATCAACCCATTCCATCGTGGCGTCACGATAGGCAACAGCACGCTTGGTCACCAAGTTGTAAACGTTATTTGACCAGTTTTGAATAGTGGTATAGCGGCAACGTCCGCCAGCCTTCACGATAATTTCCACAACTGCACTATGGAGGCTGTCAGAACTATAGGTTGGAGCGGTGCAACCTTCTACATAGTGCACGAAAGCGCCTTCATCCACAATAATCAGTGTGCGCTCAAATTGCCCCATATTCTGGGTATTAATGCGGAAATATGCCTGTAGCGGCATTTCCACATGGACACCAGGCGGAACATAGATAAATGAACCACCAGACCATACTGCGGTATTCAAGGCCGCAAACTTATTATCGGAAGACGGGATTACTGAACCAAAATATTCACGCACAATATCGGGGTGTTCCCGCAAACCAGAATCCATATCGAGGAAAATCACGCCCTGTGCTTCAAGCTCGGTGCGAATGTTATGGTAGACCGATTCGCTATCGTATTGGGCGCTCACCCCTTGCAGGAAACGCGCTTCAGCTTCAGGGATACCGAGGCGATCAAACGTGCGCTTAATTTCCTCAGGAACTTCATCCCAGCTACGCCCTTTGCGGTCAGTTGCGCGGACGTAGTAGTAAATGTCATCAAAATTAATGGTGCCTAAATCTGCCCCCCATGTTGGCATGGGCTTTTTAAGGAAGATGTCATAAGCTTTGAGGCGCAGGTCGGTCATCCAGCCGGGTTCGTTCTTCATTTCGCTAATTTGGCGAACGATGTCGGCATTCAGACCTTTTTGGCTTTTGAAGTCATATTCAATATCATCATGAAAGCCATAGGCCTCGTCATAAGCCCGACGCACATCGCGCAGAGCGGCTTCTTCCTCGCTCAGTTGCTTTTCGCTCTTCACAAATTCAGTCATGCGAATCCTCTCTGTGATCGCTTTTATTACGGGAGCGGCAAGCCAACATTAGGCTTGTTGCGGAGCGCCATATTTGCTGCGAATCCACTCATAACCGGCCTCTTCCAGGCGCAGGGCAAGATCCGGGCCACCGCTTTCTACGATGCGTCCTTGATAAAGAACATGGACAAATTGAGGTTTGATGTAGTTCAGCAAACGTTGGTAGTGTGTAATCACTAAAACGCCAAGTTCTGGGCCAAGTAAACTGTTGACACCTTCAGCCACAATGCGGAGGGCGTCAATATCAAGGCCTGAATCAGTTTCATCAAGTACAGCGATTTTAGGTTCGAGAACGGCCATTTGCAAAATTTCGGCGCGTTTTTTCTCACCACCGCTAAAGCCTTCATTGAGGTAGCGACCAGCAAAACTGTGGTCAATGCCTAACTCACTCATCTTCTTGCGAAGCATGCGAACAAACTGAGGGACTGAAATTCCTTCGCTATCTGGATCTTCTTCGCGTAACCGTGCGTTTACTGCATGGCGCAAAAAGTTCGCCAACGTGACGCCGGGAATGGCAACAGGGTACTGGAAAGCGAGGAACAAGCCAGCGCGACTGCGCTCATCAGGTTCCATATCCAGAACATTCTTGCCATCAAAGAAAATTTCGCCATCTGTCACTTCATAAGCGGGGTTACCCATAAGGACGTTGGCCAAAGTACTTTTACCAGAACCATTAGGCCCCATTAGGGCATGCACTTCACCAGGATTGATGGTTAAATCAACACCACGAAGGATGTCATTTTCTTCACCGGCAACACGGGCATGTAAATTTCGAATTTCGAGTGTGGCACCCATTGGCGGGTTTACCTCCTTAGGAAAGCTTAATCGAGGTTAAATTTAAGTTACACCTCGCGTTCGAAAGCATAGTCAGTATAGCAAACAGGTTGTAAAACTGTCAATAAAAAAGATAAATATCTTAAAAATTTACCTATGTTGTGAATTAATTCTCGAATTGGGAAAATAAAATTAACTCAGGTTAAACTAGAATTTTTGGTTACATTGGCAAAAATGGGCAAATGATTTTGTTTCACCACTACTTAGCATATAGTAGTTTCGTTAGATTTAAGCAAAATCGTCAGGATTATTAAATAGGCACAAGAATATCTATGATAAACTTCGTTAAAATTGACTTTAGCAAATGGTTATGCTAGCATGTGAAATTGAGTTAGGATAGTCAATAAGCGGGAGAAAAACCGCAATGAGTGAAAATCAAACACCCAGTAAACTATCAAAAGAAGAGGGGCTGCGGGAAGCTCTGCGGGTTGTCGTTGATCCTGAAATTGGGATGAACGTTGTAGAACTTGGACTTATCCGCAATATTGAGATTTACGATGACCGTGCTCATATTCTGATGATCATGACAACGCCCTTCTGTCCCTATGCTCCGCAGTTGCTTGAACAGACACGCCGCACTGCGCAGGAGTATCTTGGTGTGCCGACAACCATCGAGATGGGGATGGAAATGTGGGACCCCAGCATGATGGAAGAAGGCGTCGCCAACGATTGGGGCCTCTTCTAAACAAATTATCACTTTACCTAAAAAGTAAAAGGGCACTCGCATGCCCTTTTTTGTTATGTTAACGCGCTGGCCGATGATCAAGGATAAACTGAAGCGGGTCAGCATAGTGTTTAAGCAAACGCGCTAAATCCTTGCCTGGCCAATCGCCTGGCTTGGTTTCAAGAACGGTTGAAGTGACGACATCAAAATGCAGGTGTGGGATATAGCGCCCGCCCCCACTACCAATCTCGCCTATAAGCTGGCCGCGTTGGACACGATCGCCAACATTCACACGCACATTTTGCATATGGCCATAGCGGGTGTAGACAACCATGCCATTTGGTGTATAAAGTGGATCATGGCGAATGATGGTGACATTTCCCCAAACGCTCAAATTCGCTTGAAAAATGACAACACCACTGGCAGGTGAATATACAGGCACACCTAAATCATCATACGGGCCTTTGCCAAAGTTTAAGTCCGCGCCTGTATGGTAGGCTTCACGTGGTGTGCCGATGAAATAAAGCTGAGCATATGGGCTTGCATCGCGCCAACCAGCAGGCCAAACACGGTCACCAGCGCGCTCTGCCGCAGTGCCAACTGGGGAATCGAATCCATCTGCTACAAAAACACCATCTATAATTGTTGGTTGGCCAGGCTCTGTAGGTGTGGGGGTTGTTGTGCCTGTGTTGCCGCTGGGCGGAGATGTAACAATACGGCGGAAGCGGACGGCATCAAATGCGATTAACCTGCCAGATTCAAAAGTTACGTCATTGAGGAAAACTTTACCCGCATTGGGTGCACCTTTAACCAGCTCAAAAATACCTAATGAAACCCATTGATTATGATGACGCCACTGGTCTATTTCTACAATAACTTCTGTATCCGTGCCTTTTATACCATGAATTTTATAACGCGCGTTGCTGGTTGTTGCGTTGCGTGCTGGCACAAATACAGAAATTTGATAAGTGCCAGATGCGGGCAACTCTGTTTTCCATTCTGCCCATACCTTACTGCGCTGGGGTTCAGT
>DAOTWU010000389.1:0-6948 GCA_034435735.1 Anaerolineae bacterium
TGACCGGTGAAGATTCACTGTGTAACGCCGAAGGTGGCCAGGCCGCTGCCCAACGTATCGCCGCTGATGAAACTGTGCTCGGTGTCATCGGCACGAGTTGCTCCAGCGCTGGTACAGCTGCGTTACCTATCATTAGCGATGCCGGCCTACTCATGATTTCCCCATCAAACACTGATCCAAAACTGACAGACCCTGATGAAACTTGGTTGCCAGGTTACTTCCGCACAGCACACAACGACTTGTTCCAGGGCGCAGTTGCTGCTGAATTTGCTTACAATGAGCTAGGTGCCCGCACATTGGCCACCATTCATGACGGCAGCACCTATGCTGAAAGCTTGCAATCGGTAATGGCCCAGGTGTTTGAGGAACTTGGTGGCGAGGTTGTTTTCCAAGGTGCTGTTAACGTTGGTGACACCGACATGACTGCTATCCTCACTGAGGTTGGTGCTGCAGAACCCGATGTTCTGTACTTCCCAATCTTCGAGCCTGAAGGCAACTTCATTGCTGCTCAATCTATTAACATTCCTGGCCTAGAAGACACCATTCTCATGGGCGCGGATGGTTTGCTTGTGGATAGCTTCCCTGAGAACACTGGCGAAGCCGCCATTGGCATGTATCTCTCTGGCCCCGCTATCAGCAGTGAAGCCTATGATTCTTTCCTGGAGCGCTGGGATGAACTCATTAGTGGTACACCGCCAAGTGTCTTCCATGCCCATGCTTATGATGCTACCAATATCTTGCTCAATGCTGTCGAATCTGTAGCAGTTGTGGAAGATGATGGAACATTGGTCATCGGACGCCAGGCACTGCGCGATGCAATTACCGCAACCGAAGGCTACGAAGGTCTGACTGGCACGTTAACCTGTAGTGAAACCGGTGACTGTGCCACTGGTGAAGCTCTGGGTATCTTCCAGCTTACCGAAGCTGAGGTTATTGATGGCGATTGGCCACCGGCTGTTGTCTGGACACCTTTGATGATGGAAGATATGGAAGGTGAAGAAGGTGGCGAAGGCTAAGCCTCTCGCTACTTATCTCCTGGTATCTTGTATGTAAACACGGAAAAGCCAGCAGCAAATTTTGCTGCTGGCTTTTCCTAAAGGCAAAAGCGAGTGTAAGCTTATGAACCGGTACTTTGAAGACTTTTCGTGGGTAGATTTTATTATCGGAACATTGCGTGTTGTTATTATTGCCCTGGTAATCATTGGGGCTTACAACACCCTCAGCGCAGGACGCTACTCAACTGAACAATGGGTAGGCTTAGTTGTTTCTGGGTTAGCACAAGGTAGCATTTATGCACTTATTGCGCTTGGCTACACCTTGGTGTATGGTATCTTACTCATGATTAACTTCGCACATGGCGAAGTTTTTATGTCCGGCGCGTTTTCTGCTGTTTTTCTCGCAGAAGCGTTCAACCGCTCTGGGTTCTTAAATAGCCAACCACTACTGGCAATTCCATTACTCATAGGATTTGCGGCGTTGGTATCCATGAGCGTCGCTATATTGTTAGAACGTATCGCTTATCGCCCATTACGTGGCGCACCACGCCTTGTACCATTGATTACGGCTATTGGTGCCTCCTTCTTCCTACAATACACCTTTAGAGGTTTATACGGCTCCGGGTTCAAATCATACCCTACAGTGCAAATCTTTCAGGGGACATATCCCTTCTTGGATTTTGAAGTTTCTGTAGCGCAGGTATGGGTGTTTATTCTGGCGCTTATTTTGATGCTTGGGCTTTACTGGCTAGTAGAAAGAACCAAAATTGGTCGGGCGATGCGCGCTGTCTCGGAAAACAAAGAGGTGGCGGTGCTCATGGGCATCAATATCGATCGAGTTATCATGTTTACTTTTGCCATTGGCGGTGCTTTAGCGGGCGCTGCTGGTGTTATCAATGGCATTTATCGTCCTCAGGGCGTGAACTTCTTTATGGGCTTTATCCCTGGTATTAAGGCCTTTACTGCCGCAGTGCTTGGTGGTATTGGCAATATCCCTGGCGCTATGTTAGGTGGGCTATTCCTCGGCTTAATTGAAGCAATTGGCCCCAATTTAGTGCTCACTGGTTTAGGTATTCCCAGTGCTAACCAGCTTAAGGATGTTATCGCGTTCACCATGCTGGTTCTGGTGCTGATTTTCCGCCCGCAAGGTATTCTCGGCGAACGGTTATCAGAGAAGAAGGCATAAACAATGGACATCAAACAAATCAACTGGCGTCTTCTCATCAAAACCGGTCTCCTATTTGGTGTCGGTATTCTATATGTGTCAGTAGTTGGTATGCTTGAGGCATTTAATGAGCGTGATATTATCTATGATACGCTCACACTTGGGCAGTTACTACTAGTTGGATTTAGCTTACTTGGTGGCTACTTTATTGCCCGTCGCACTTTAGGCAACAATCCTGCTATTCAACTACCTGCCTTAATCACAAGTGGTGCGGTTGTTGGCTTCTTTTCAAGTATTCCTACGGTGCTTCTGGTCGTCTTAATTGAGCTAATCGGTCTACGTGACTTAGGTCGTATTTTTGCCAATATCAATCGATCGCTAGAGCGTATATTGACATTCGACCAGTCCGAATACTTCACTGGTTTGCTCATTCTGATGGGGCTTTTAACAGTCATGGGCATAATCGGCTCGGCTACAATGTTACTCAAACCCCATGCTCGCCGTGCAGTCTTTGTTGGTTTGGGCACAGTGCTCATCGTCGGCACAATGGGCGAACTCGTCACCCAAGTGCTACAACAAAATTTAAGTCGCGATTTCATTCGCAGCTTTTTCAACCGTAGCCGCTTACTTCCCGGCACAGCTATTGGTATTTTTATTGGCGTGACAGCGCTTACATGGGTCCGATTGAACTATAGTGAACGCCGAAAAGCTACAGCCAAACCCCAAAAACCAAACCCCAATGCGCGCATAGCTGGCTTCAGTGTTTTAGGCATTTTTTTACTGGCGTTACCATGGCTTATTGGCCCATTCCTCAGCGAAGTAGCTGATCAAGTGGGGCTGTATATCCTTATGGGGCTTGGGCTAAATATCGCGGTTGGTTTGGCAGGTCTTCTGGACTTAGGGTATGTGACCAATTTCGCCGTTGGTGCTTATGTGATGAGCATTTTGACATCAACGGGGCTATTGGGGCTACCTAACCAACTTGCCCAACTAGGAATCTCAACCGATATTAGTTTTGTGTTCTGGACAGCATTGCCAATTTGCGTCATAGCCGCCATGATAACGGGTTTTATCTTTGCTGTGCCTGTCTTGCGTATGCGTGGCGATTACCTCGCCATCGCGACACTTGGCTTTGGCGAGATTATTCGTTTGCTCGCCCTTTCAGACTGGCTAAAGCCTGTTATCGGCGGCGCACAAGGCATTCTTGGTGTACCTAAACCCGTCTTTTTGGGCACAGAACTTGTAGACCCTCAGCAGATTTACTATATTCTGCTGGGCGCTTGTTTGCTCGCCCTTTTCGTCTCCGTCCGGTTGAACAATTCCCGCATTGGCCGCCAATGGATGGCCATTCGTGAGGACGAAGACGTAGCCGCTGCGATGGGCATCTCTACTGCTCGCTCAAAACTGCTGGCGTTCACACTCAGCGCTGCCACTGGTGGTCTCGCTGGCGGCATTTTCGCGGCAAAGGTCGGTACAGTCTTCCCAAATTCATTCACATTATTGGTCTCTATCAATGTGCTGAGTTTGATTATTGTCGGTGGTATGGGCAGTATCCCCGGTATTGTGTTGGGTGCTATTGTCCTTATTGGCATGCCTGAACTGCTTCGTGAATTCTCAGAATTCCGCCTCCTGCTATATGGTGCATTGCTCATTGTGATGATGCTTGCTCGCCCAGAGGGCTTGTGGCCATCTGCGGTTGTCAGGCGAGAGATACGAGGCGATGAAGATATTGAACAAGCACGGCAGGCAGCATTGGCCGAAGAACAACCCGCAGCTGCGACAGATTAGAAAGGTGGCACACCAATGACGGAATACATACTCTCATCACGGGGCATGACCAAGCGCTTTGGTGGCCTGACAGCGGTTGATCATCTAGACTTCCACATTCCGCGTGGCGCAATTGCCAGCATTATCGGCCCAAACGGTGCGGGTAAAACTACGTTCTTTAATTGCATCACGGGCTTCTACCAGATTGATGAAGGCGATTTAATCTTCAATGGCCAACGCCTGAATGGTAAATCTGTTGACCAAATTGCACGGGCAGGCATCGCGCGAACATTTCAGAATATTCGTCTATTCAATAACATGACAGCCATTGAAAACATTATGGTTGGACAAGAAACCTATCTGCGCTCGACTTGGATAGGTGCAATTTTGGGCACACCTTATACCATTGCTGAGAATCGTCAATCTGAGGAAGAAGCACGCAACCTCCTACATTTTGTTGGTCTAGCAGGTAAAGGTGATTTGCTGGCTAAAAATTTACCTTATGGTGACCAGCGACGATTAGAGATTGCCCGCGCGCTTGCTGGTAGGCCTCAATTATTACTTTTAGATGAGCCTACGGCTGGCATGAACCCGCGTGAAACTGCGGAAACAACCGAATTCATCAAGCGGTTACGTGATGAACTCGGCATCACAATCGTATTGATTGAGCATGATATGCGCGTAGTTATGGGGATTTCTGAGCATATCACTGTGCTGGATTATGGCAAGAAAATCGCTGAAGGCACGCCAGAAGAAATTCAGAACAATCCGCGCGTGATTGAAGCTTATCTTGGGCGTGGTGCAGCCGCCAGCGCAAAAATCAGCGTAGATTAAGAGCTAACACATCATCCGTACATTCTGAAATGTGCGGTATGTGAGGAGAAGGCTTTATGTCATTACTCGTAGTTGATAACGTTCATGCTTATTATGGCAACATTCACGCTCTTAAAGGTGTTTCTATCAATATTGACCAGGGCGAGATTGTTTGCCTCATCGGCAGCAACGGTGCGGGCAAAACCACAACATTGCGCACTATCGCTGGTCTAATGCGCCCTCGTGAAGGCAGCGTGCTGTTCAATGATGAAGATGTTTATTCACACCCGCCACACGATATTGTGCGGATGGGTATTGCCATGGTGCCAGAAGGTCGTGGTGTGTTTGCAAAAATGACCGTTCGTGAAAATTTGGAAATGGGCGCATTCCATCGCAATGACCGCAACGGGATTCGGCAGGATATTGACTATGTTTTTAACCTGTTCCCGCGCCTACAAGAGCGACAAAATCAGTTAGCCGGCACAATGAGCGGCGGCGAGCAGCAAATGTTAGCGATTGGTCGCGCGTTGATGTCTCGTCCCAATGTGCTTCTTATGGACGAACCAAGCATGGGGTTAGCCCCAGTACTGGTGGACCTCATCTTTGATACAATCCGCGACATTAATGCTAATGGCACAACAATTCTGCTGGTTGAGCAAAATGCGCATATGGCACTCCAAATCGCCGCGCGCGGTTATGTGCTGCAAACAGGTGAAATTGTGCTAAGCGGCTCGGCGGATGATCTTCGCCAAGATCCAACTGTCCAAAAAGCATATTTGGGCATTGATTAGCCTATAAAACCAACGCAATAAAGCCGCTTTGGGGTAGGGCGATATATACTCTAAAGCGGCTTTATTTGTTTATAGCGCCATTTTGTTGCACAAATTGAAATAGTAGCGCTATGCTCTTTAGTGTGCTTAAAACATCTTTAGGAGTAGATTTTATGTCCGTCCCTGTCTCATCAGGAATTAATGTGCAAACTATAAACACTTCAAGGCTTTCTACACGAGTTCTCTTCAAGGGTGATGAACAAGCCACGCCCGTGCTTTTTGTACATGGTAATGCCTCTTCGGCCACATGGTGGGAGCCAACAATTCTCGCTTTGCCAGAGCAATTTCGCGCCATAGCGCCCGATTTGCGCGGCTATGGTGATGCTTCACCCGACGCAAAGATTGACGCCACTAAAGGGGCTGGAGATTGGTCAGATGACCTTGCAGACCTTCTAAGTGCCTTAAACATAGAAAAAGTTCATATGGTTGCGATTTCAATGGGTGGCGCTATCGCATGGCAATTCATGATGGACCATGCTGAGAAACTACTCAGTGTAACTGTAGTCAATCCATGCTCCCCATATGGCTATGGTGGCACAAAAGATATTGCTGGCACACCATGTTACGATGATTACGCGGGTTCTGGTGCGGGTTTGGTTAATCCGTTATTTGTCGAGCGTATTGCAGCAAAAGATACCGGCACAGACCACCCATTTTCACCGCGTAAGGCTTTGCAAGGTTTAGTCACAAATCCTGCGTCACTAGGCGAGTTTGAAGATGCTTTTTTGGCTGCGCTATTATCCGTGCATTTAGGAGAACAAGATTATCCTGGTGATGTCGTAGCCTCGACCAATTGGCCTTATTTTTCGCCAGGTATTTGGGGGAGCAATAATGCTATCTCACCCAAATATATCCGTAAGCCAGATGCATTATATGCTGTTTCCAATAAGCCGCCTGTTTTATGGATACGCGGCGACCGTGATTTAACTGTTGCAGATAGTGCGGCTATTGACCCTGCAACATTGGGTAAATTTGGCCTCATCCCGAACTATCCTGGAGAAGAAACTTATCCAGCGCAGCCAATGGTATCGCAAACGCGGGCAGTATTAGAGCAATACCAAAAATCTGGCGGTAGTTATAAAGAGGTTGTTTTAGAAAGTGCAGGCCATCTATGTTATATGGATAAACCAGACGAATTTAACAAGCACCTGTTCCAACATTTATCCAGCGTTTGATATGTACGGGGGAGCTTATCCCCCGTTTTTAATTAGGCATGACATAGTTGGTAAAAATCTTCCTGTGTGCGTCATATAGTCTTGATATGCCGTGCCATATTGCTGCTGCAAGAGTTGCTCTTCAAAACGGGATTTTAGGGTGAAAAATATAACCATAATAGACCAAAGCACCACTACAGCTAAATGTCCGCTATATAAGGTTA